>NZ_RHFJ01000035.1:0-38416 GCF_003718675.1 Marichromatium sp. AB32 | reverse complement strand
ATCTTCGAACCCGGCGGCGGCCGTCTCGATGGCCGCCGCCGCCTCGGGCTTGTTGTCCTCGATCGCCACCAGGATGCCGCCCACCCCGAGGGCATGGGCCATGATGCGCGCGCCGTCGATCACCGCCTCGGCGTGTTCGCGCATCAGCCGGTCGTCGCAGGTGAGATAGGGCTCGCACTCGGCGCCGTTGATCACCAGGGTGTGCAATGGATGGCTGGCGCCGAGATTGAGCTTGACCGCGGCCGGGAAGGTCGCGCCGCCGAGCCCGACGATGCCGGCGGCGGCGACCCGCTCGGCGATGGCCCCCGGGTCGAGCGCGAACGGGTCGTCGCAGGGGGTGAGCGCCGCGTACCAGCGCTCCTCGCCGTCGGGCTCGATGCTGATCGTCGGCATCGCCAGTCCCGAGGGGTGATGGGCCGGGCGCTCGGCGATGGCGATCACCCGCCCCGAGGTCGGCGCGTGCAGCGGCGCCGAGATCGGTCCCTGGGCGCGGGCGATCGGCTCGCCCTTGGCCACCCGCTGACCCTTGCGCACCAGCGGTGCGGCGCTGGCGCCGATGTGCTGCTGCAGCGGCAGATCGAGTCGCGCGGGCAGCGCCAGCTCGGTGATCGGCGCGCTTGCGGCCAGCGCCTTGCGGTCATCGGGGTGGACGCCGCCGCGCACCGGATGGATACGATTGGCGGGGCGGCGCAACAGTTGGCGCAGGGCATTCATCGTGTCGCCACCTCCGGCCGGGGCCAGTACCAGGTCTGCGGGGTGGGGCGCTCGGGGCGCATCTCGATGCCCTCGGTGGGGCAGACCGCGGCGCACAGGCCGCAGCCGGTGCAGGCCTCGGGGAAGACGGCATGGATCATGTTGTTGGCCCCCATGATGGCGTCGGTCGGGCAGCGCTTGAGGCACTTGGTGCAGCCCACGCAGCGCTCGTCGTGGATGTGTGCGAGCTGCGGCGGCTGGTCGTCGACACCGGAGAGGTCGGCCTCGACCCCGAGCAGCTCGGCCAGCGCCTCGGCCAGCGCTCGTCCGCCCGGCGGGCAACAGCTGACCGCCGCCTCGCCGGCGGCGATCGCCGCTGCCGCCGGGGCGCAGCCGGGATAGCCGCACTGGCCGCATTGCGAGCCCGGCAGCAGCGCGGCGACCTGTTCGACGATGGGGTCGTCCTCGACCTTGAGGTGACGCGCGGCGAGTCCGAGCAACCAGCCGAGGGCGAGTCCGAGCGCGGTGAGGGTGAGGATGGCGGCAAGCATCTCTGAGACTCCGGTTGCGGGGCGTCGGCTCAGGCGAGTCCGGCGAAGCCCATGAAGGCGAGCGAGAGCAGTCCGGCGACGATGAAGGCGATCGGCGCCCCGGCGAAGGCCGCCGGGACCTCGGCCACCGCCAGGCGCTCGCGCAGCCCGGCGAAGAGCACCATCACCAGGGTGAAGCCGAGCGCCGAGCCGAGCCCGTAGAGCACGCTCTCGAAGAAGTCGTGGGATTGCTGCACGTTGAGCAGGGCGACGCCGAGCACCGCGCAGTTGGTGGTGATCAGCGGCAGGAAGATGCCCAGCACCTGATAGAGCGCGGGCGAGATCCGGCGCACCGCCAGCTCGGTGAACTGGACCACCGCGGCGATCACCAGGATGAAGCTGAGGATGCGCAGATAACCGAGCCCGAGCGGGCCGAGTACCAGGTGCTCGAGCAGCCAGCCGGCGACCGCGGCGAGGGTCAGCACGAAGGTGGTGGCCAGGCCCATCCCCAGGGCCGAGTCGAGCTTGCTCGACACCCCCATGAAGGGACAGAGCCCGAGGAATTTCACCAGCACCACGTTGTTGACCAGCGCGGTGCCGAGGATCAGCAGCAGATACTCGCCCATGGATGGCGGTCCTCACGATAGCGGCATTCGTCTGACACGCCAGTAAGCAAGCGGTGTGCCCAAAATCGGGATTGACCCCGAATGGGGCGTCAATCGTGGGTTTGCACCGGCTTCGGGCGGGAGAGGGTCTGTCGTGGTGCCAACAGGCTGTGGCATGGATGCCGATCGCCTTGTCGCAAAGCCGACAAGCTCTGGGATCGATGCCGGTGGTCGCCGAACGATTGAAAGCGGTACGCAGATTGCTTAAAGAACGCCCAGACCCACAGTCCCGAGGAGATGCCCGTGTCGCCCCAGCAAGCCCCCGAGGCCACCCAGGAGGCCGTGATCAATGCCCTCGGCGCCTTTCTCGCCGCGCCGCCCGAGGGCACCCCGCCAGAGGTGGTGGAGGCGCTCACCCTGATGGGCGGCAACCCCAAGGATCCCCTGCCGCCCCGGCTGTTCTTCGAGGCGGTGGAACAGTCGCCGCTGGCGATCTCGATCACCGACGCGCGTGCGATCATCCTCTATGCCAACCGCGCCTTCGAGACCCTCACCGGCTATGACCGCACCGAGGTGCTGGGACGCAACGAGTCGATCCTCTCCAACCGGGCCACGCCGGAGAGCATCTATCGCCATCTGTGGCGTACCCTCGAGCAGCGCCAGCCGTGGACCGGGACCCTGGTCAACCGCACCAAGGGGGGCGAGGACTATCTCGCCGAGCTGACCATCGCCCCGGTGCTCGATCGCAGCGGTGCGTTGCGCTACTTCCTCGGCATGCACCGCGACGTCACCAAGGTCCACGAGCTGGAGGCCGCGGTGCGTCAGCAGAAGGCGCGGGTCGAGACCGTGCTCGATGCCGCACCGGCGTTGATCGTGCTGCTCGATCACGAGGGTCGGATCATCCTCGACAACCAGGAGTACAAGAAGCTGCTCGGCGATCTGCGCGGACGCGAGCCGCTCGAGGTGCTGCGCGCTGCGCTGCGCGAGCAGGTCGGGGTGGACGTGCTCGAGGCCGGGGTCTCGGGGCAGGGGTTCAAGAACCTGGAGGTCGGGATCGAGGTCCCGGGCGGGGGCGGGCCGCGCTGGTTCGTCTGCTCGGCGACCCCGGTCGAGGAGTCCGACGTCTCGGCGCGCAGCTATTTCGGGCGTGCCAGCGGGGGCGAGCACCGGGTGCTGTTGCTCGCCAACGAGGTCACCAGCCGGCGTCGCGAGATCGAGCGCTCGCACCTCGAGAACCTGCGCGCGCGGCTCGCCGAGCAGCAGCGCATGCACGGCATGCGCGAGGCCCTGGCCGCGGCCATCTACCAGATCCAGGTGCCGCTCAACGTCATCAGCGCCGCCGCCTCGATGCTGCGCGGCGGCGCGGCCAACATCGACACCCTCGCCGGGATGCTCGATCAGATCAGCCATTCCGGCCAGCGTGCGCTCGACACCCTGACCTCGGCGCTCCCCGAGGAGCCGCGCGAGCCGGGGGCGCTGGTCAACGTCAACGAGCTGCTGCGTCAGGTGCTCGAACTCGAGACCGACCGGCTGCTCGCCAACGGCGTGGTGGTCGACTGGCGCCCGGCGGCGGTGCTGCCCGAGTTCACCAGCCACAAGGATCAGCTGCGCGCGCTCTTCAAGCACCTGGTCGACAATGCCATCCATGCCCTGTGCGAGTCCGGGCGGGCGCAGCGCGAGCTGCGTCTGTGCACCCGGCGCGTCGACGACGGGGTCGAGGTGGAGATCGAGGACAACGGGTCGGGGATCGCCCCGGAGGATCGCTATCGCGTCTTCGAGCCCTTCTTCATCGGCTGGCGACAGCGTCGCGGTCATGCCGGGATGGGGTTGGCGCTGGCCCAGGAGATCGTCAACGCCCATGGCGGTTCGATCGAGGTCGATTCGGAGGCGGTCGCCGGTTGTCGCGTGCGGCTGTTGCTCAACACCCTGTCGCAGGAACGCTGATCGTGGTCGAGGATCTCATGCGCTCACCCACTCCCGGGGTGTCGGCGCCGCGCGAGGATGCGCGCCGGCTCGCCCTGCTCGAATCCCAGCTCGGGGTGCTGTTCGAGGTCAGCAGCGTGCTCAGCCGCTCGCTCGACCTGCGCCAGACCCTGAGTGCCGTGCTCTCGGTGCTCGATGAACAGGGGCGGTTGCGTCACGGCATGGTCAGCCTGCTCGACGACGAGCGTGGCGAGCTGCTCATCGGCGCGCTCCACGACTCGGCGGCGGCGCCCTTCGAGACCGTCAGCTATCGTCCCGGCGAGGGCGTGATCGGCCAGATCCTGGCCAGCAACGCGCCCTGGATCCTGCCGCGTGTCGGCGACGAGCCGCGCTTTCTCGATCGGCTCAGTCTCTACGATCCCGAGCTGCCCTTCATCGGGGTGCCGATTCGTCTCGGTGAGGCCGGCGCGGTGGGGGTGCTCGCCGCCCAGCCGCTCGACGGCGACGCGCTGCTCGAACAGCGTGCCCACTTCCTCGAGATGGTCGCCAACCTGATCGGTCAGGCGGTGCGTCTGGCGCGTCGTGTCGAGGCCGAGCAGCGGGCGCTGCGCGAGGAGCGCGACACCCTCAGGCGCGAGGTGCGCGGTGCCCACGGCTTCGACAGCGTCATCGGTCGCGCCGATACCATGCGCCTGGTCTTCGAGCAGGTGCGCCAGGTCGCCAAGTGGAACACCACGGTGCTGATCCGGGGCGAGTCGGGCACCGGCAAGGAGCTGATCGCCAACGCCATCCACTACAACTCGCCGCGCGCGCGCGGCGCCTTCGTGCGGCTCAACTGCGCCGCGCTCCCCGACAACCTGCTCGAGTCCGAGCTGTTCGGTCACGAGAAGGGTGCCTTCACCGGCGCCGCCAGCCAGCGCAAGGGGCGCTTCGAGCAGGCCGACGGCGGCACCCTGTTCCTCGACGAGATCGGCGAGATCAGCCCCGCCTTCCAGGCCAAGCTGCTGCGGGTGCTGCAGGAGGGCGAGTTCGAGCGCGTCGGTGGCACCCGGACGCTCAAGGTCGATGTGCGGGTGATCGCCGCCACCAACCGCGATCTCGAGAGCGAGGTCCGCGCCGGCGAGTTCCGCGAGGATCTCTACTACCGACTCAACGTGATGCCGATCCGCATGCCGCCGCTGCGCGAGCGGCTCGAGGACGTGCCCGAGCTGGCCCGCTTCCTGGTCGACAAGATCGCCCGCGTCCAGGGCCGCACGCTCAGCATCAGCGACAGCGCGCTGCGGGTGCTGATGCGGCATGACTGGCCGGGGAACGTGCGCGAGCTGGAGAACTGTCTGGAGCGCGCCGCGGTGATGAGCGTCGACGGGCGCATCGATTGCGAGGTGGTCGAGTCGACCGGGTTGGACGTCAGCGCCATGGCCAACGAGCCGCCGCGCCCGCTGGCGCGTCCGACGGCGGCCAAGATCGACCTCAACGACCCCAAGCTCGACGAGCGCGAGCGGGTGATCGCGGCGCTGGAGGAGGCCGGTTGGGTGCAGGCCAAGGCGGCGCGGCTGCTCAACATGACCCCGCGTCAGATCGCCTATCGCATCCAGACGCTCAACATCAGGGTGCGGCAGTTCTGAGCGGGGTTCAGCGCGGCAGGCGGATGATGCGCTCGACCAGCGGGATATGGCGCAGCCGGCGCATGATCTGGGCGAGATGGACACGGCTGCGCACCAGGATCACGAACTCCAGCGCGGTGGTCATCCCCTCCTTCTCGCAGGAGACCACGGTCTCGATGTTCGAGCCCTGTTCGGCGATGGCGCTGGCGACCACCGCCAGGGCGCCGCGGCGGTTGCCGATCTCGACGCGGATCTCGGTGGAGAACTCGCCCTCGGGCTCGCTCGCCCACTCCACCGCCAACCGGCGGTCGCGCTTGCGCTCGGGGCTGCCGAGGTTGCGACACTCGCTGCGGTGCACGACGATGCCGCGCCCGGGGCTGAACTGGGCGGCGATGGTGTCGCCGGGGATCGGTCGGCAGCAGCGTGCGAAGCTCACCACCATGCCCTCGGTGCCGCGGATCGCCAGGCGGTTGGGGTGGTTCTTGGCCTCGTTGCGGGGCTCGCTGCCGAGCTCCTCGAGCTCGCCGCCGACGAGTCGGCGCGCGACCAGTGCGGCGAGCCGGTTGCCGAGACCGATGTCGACCAGCAGGGCGTCGAGTCCGGCGAGCTTGGCCTCGTCGAGATAGGCGGCGAGTCGTGGCGTCTCGAGCTGGTCGAGGTCGAGGTCGAAGACCGAGAGTTCGGCGTTGAGCAGCCGCTTGCCGAGCCCGAGCGCCTCGCGCTGCTTGAGGTTCTTGAGATAGCTGCGGATGCCGGCGCGGGCCTTGCCGGTGGTGACGAAGTTCAGCCAGGAGGCGTTGGGCTTGGCCCCGGGGGCGTTGATGATCTCGACGCGCTGGCCGCTGCGCAGCACCGTGTTGAGCGCCACCAGGCGGTGATCGACGCGGGCGGCGACACAGGTGTTGCCGATGTCGGAGTGGATCGCGAAGGCGAAGTCGACGACGGTGGCGCCGCGCTTGAGGGTGATGATCCGGCCCTTGGGGGTGAAGACATAGACCTCGCCGGGGAAGAGGTCGACCTTGACGTTCTCGAGGAACTCGACCGAGTTGCCGGCCTCGCGCTGCATCTCCAGCAGGTTCTGCAGCCAGTCGGCGGCGAGTGCCGCGGGGTTGGCCTCCTCGCCGCTCTTGTAGAGCCAGTGCGCGGCGATCCCCGACTCGGCCATGCGCTGCATGTCCTCGGTGCGGATCTGCACCTCGATCTGCACCCCCTGGGGGCCGACCAGCACGGTGTGCAGCGACTGGTAGCCGTTGGCCTTGGGGATGGCGATATAGTCCTTGAAGCGACCGGGGACCGGCTTGTAGAGGTTGTGGACCACGCCGAGCACGCGGTAGCAGGTGTCGACCCGGTCGACGACCACGCGGAAGGCGGAGACGTCGATCACCTCCTCGAAGGGGTGATGCTTGTCGCGCATCTTGCGGTAGATGCCGTAGAGATGCTTGCGTCGTCCCTCGACGGTGCCGGGGATCCCTTCCTGGGCGAGTGCCTCCTGGAGCGCCCGCTCGACCGCACCGACCATCTCGACCCGCTCCCCGTGGGTGTGTCGGACCGCGCGATGGATGATCCGGCGGCGCCACGGCCAGTGGTGCTCGAAGCCGAGCTCCTCGAGCTCGATGCGGACCCAGTTGATGCCCAGGCGGTTGGCGATCGGGGCGTAGATCTCCAGGGTCTCGCGCGAGATCCGGCGACAGGCCTCGGGGCGCATCGCGTCGAGGGTGCGCATGTTGTGCAGCCGGTCGGCGAGCTTGATGAGGATCACCCGGATGTCGCGGGTCATCGCCAGCAGCATCTTCTGCAGGCTCGCCGCCTGCGCCTCGGCGCGCGAGTCGAAGTCGATCTGCGAAAGCTTGCTGACCCCGTCGACCAGCTCGGCGACATCGTCGCCGAAGTCGGCGGCGACCTCGGCCTTGGCGATGTCGGTATCCTCGATGACGTCGTGCAGCAACGCCGCCATCAGACATTTGTAGTCCATGCGCATCTCGGCGAGGATGCGCGCCACCGCGACCGGGTGGTAGATGTAGGGCTCGCCCGACTTGCGCTTCTGGCCCTCGTGGGCCTCGGCGCCGAACAGATAGGCGCGATAGAACTCGCGGACCTGGTCGGGGGGGAGATAGCTTTCGAGATAGGCGCAGAGGTCGCTGATGAGATAGCGCGGCGGCTCGGCGCGCAGCGGGGATTCGGGTGCGCGGGCGACGGGCGGCGCGACGGTCAGCGGATCGGCGGGCATGGACGGCGCGATGCGGCGGTGGAGGTGGGGGGATGCGCGCGCCACCGGCAGGGAGGCCGGTGGGCACGCCCGGCTGCGGGCATGGGGACCCGCCGCGAGGACACGACTAGCGGGCCTCGCCGCGCGGCGTCTCGGTCGCAGCCAGCTCGGCGGCGAGCGCCTGCTCGAGCGAGGCCGACTCGTCCATCTCGCTCTGGGCCTCCTGGATGGTGCCCTTGGTGACGTTGCCGGCGGCGATCTCGCGCAGCGCCATCACCGTCGGCTTGTCGTTCTCCCAGGCCAGCGTGGGCTCGACACCGTTGGCGACCTGGCGGGCGCGCTTGGTCGCCAGCAGCACCAGATCGAAGCGGTTGTCGACGTTCTTGAGGCAGTCCTCGACGGTAATTCTTGCCATGGTCGGGTGATCTCTAAAAGCTATTTTGGAGCGGATGAATCCAGAGCGGGCCGTGCATCTCGATGCGGTGGCGCGGCGCCGCGACGGGGCGCCCCGGGGCGGTCCTGGGACGGCCCGCGAACAGGGTGTGAACACTGCTCAGACTATCACAAGAACGGTGGGTTCAAGTAGCGTCCGGCAGGTCTTTGCGAGCGACCCGGCGCCGGCCCCAGGCCGGCGGCGCGGGATGTCGAGCGAGGCGCGCCGGTGGCGCCGGCTCAGCCCTCGAGCAGCGCTGCGAGCACGGCCTGCTGGCGCGCCTGGCGCTGGCGCTCGGCGGTGACGATCGCCGCCAGGGTGGCGAGCGCGGCGTCGAAGTCACCGTTGACCACCAGATAGTCGTACTCGTCGCCGTGGATCATCTCGTCGTGCGCCTGGGCCATGCGTCCGGCGATCACCGTGTCGCTGTCGGTGCCGCGTCCGCGCAGCCGCCGCTCGAGCTCGCTGATCGAGGGCGGCAGCACGAAGATGCCGACCGCCTCGGGGATGCGCTCGCGGACCTGACGCGCGCCCTGCCAGTCGATCTCCAGGATCAGGTCCTCGCCGGCCTCGAGCCGGTCGCGCACGTCCTGCTCGCGGGTGCCGTAGAGGTTGCCGAAGACCTCCGCCGACTCGAGGAAGTCGCCGGCGGCGATCGCCTGCTCGAAGCGTTCGCGGGCGAGGAAGTGATAGTGGACGCCGTCCTGCTCGCCGGCGCGCGGCGCGCGGGTGGTGCAGGAGACCGAGAGCGCGAGCGCGGGATCACGCTCGAGGAGCGCCCGGACCAGACTGGTCTTGCCGGCGCCCGAGGGCGCCGAGACGATGAAGAGGATGCCTTGTCCCATTGCGGGTGTGCCTTCGACGGTGGGGTCCTGCGCGGCCGCGGACGGTGTGTCTTGGTTGGGGCTGCAACCGCGAGCCCGGAGCGGACTCGGGCGTGCCTTTCCACCTGGGTGCGCGAGACGAAAAAGGCGCAATTATACGACCTTGCAACGGCCCTCGACAGCGGCGCGTGGTGTATGCGAGAACGTCCCTGTCGCTGTCGCCAGCGGCGCGCGACAGGCGTCCGAGGTCATTCGATGTTCTGGATCTGCTCGCGCATCTGCTCGATCAGCACCTTCATGTCGACCACGGTGCGGGTGATGGTGACGTCGGAGGACTTGGAGCCGATGGTGTTGGTCTCGCGGTTGAGCTCCTGCATCAGGAAGTCGAGCCGGCGACCGATCGGCTCGTCGCGCTCGAGCACGCTGCGTACCTCGGCGATATGGGCGGTGAGCCGGTCCATCTCCTCGTCGACGTCGAGCTTGGTGGCGACGAGCACGATCTCCTGTTCGAGACGGGCTTCGTCGAGCTCCTCGCGCAGCTCGGCGAGACGCTCGGCGAGCCGGGCGCGGGTCTCGGCGATGACCTCGGGCATGCGGTTGCGCACTTGTCCGACACAGACCTCGAGCCGGTCGCAGCGCTCGCGTACCAGCTGCGCGAGGCGCGCGCCCTCGCGCTCGCGGGTGGCGATCAGGCCGTCGATGGTCTGATCGAGCAGCGCCATCGCGGCGGCGCCGATCTGATCGAGATCGCGCTCCTGCTCCCGGATCACGCCGGGCCAGCGCAGCAGTTCGAAGGGCGTGGGGCGGGTGTCGCGACCGCTGAGCCCGGCGAGGGCATCGCCGGCGGCGAGCAGCTGCTCGACCAGCGGACGGTTGAGCTCGAGCGCGACCGGGGCGCCGGCGCCGGGATTGAAGCGCAGCGCGCAGTCGACCTTGCCGCGGTGCAGCCGCTCGCCGAGCCGTGCGCGGATCCGGGTGTCGAGCGCGCGCAGCTCCTCGGGCAGGCGCAGCATCGGCTCGAGATAGCGATGGTTGACGGTCCTGAGCTCCCAGGTAAGCTCGCCGAGCGCGCTCTGGCTGGATTCGCGGGCGAAGGCGGTCATGCTCTTGATCATGCTGGCGCGGCTCTCGGGGGCGGAAGAACGGTCGGATGGACTCCAGTATAAGGCAGCGTCGCCCGGCCTTTCGAGCGTCGGTGTCGTGGGTGGTGCGTATACTTGGCGCCGATGCGTGTCGCCCCGTGACGCGTGTCGTCGCCATCGGGCGCCATCAATGGGTGCCGTGTAGCAAGACACCCGGTCCGGCCGTTCGGCCGCCCGGGTCCAGTGGAGCAGATGATCCAGCCATGGCCCTGGCCCGACAAAGCCTCTCTCCGGGCACCCTGGTGGGTGCCTATCAGCTCGCCGAGGTCATCGGCAAGGGCGGCTTCAGCCTGATCTATCTCGCCCACGACCTCGACACCGGGGCCGAGGTGGTGATCAAGGAGTACATGCCGAAGAAGCTCGCCCGCCGCCGCGACGGCGGGCGTGTCGTCCCGATGAGCGCCGAGCAGGCGCTGTCGCTGCACCACGGGCGCCGACTGTTCTTCCAGGAGGTGCAGGCGCTGGCCTCGCTGTCGCACCCGAGCATCGTCCGCGTGCTCGACTTCTTCCTCGCCAACGACACCGGCTATCTGGTGATGCCCAACGAGCGCGGGCGCAACCTCTCGGGCTATCTGCAGCAGCGCCGCGGCGGCGTCAGCACCACCTTTCTGCTGGATGTCTTCGTGCCGGTGCTCGATGCCCTGGCGCTGATGCACCGGCACGCGATGGTCCATCTCGACGTCAAGCCCGGCAACATCCATCTGCGTCACGGCAACCAGCCGCTGCTGCTCGATCTCGGCGCGGTGCACCCGCTCAACCGCGAGCGTGCCCGCGGCAGCCAGGTGGTCACCGCCGGTTACTCGCCGGTCGAGCAGTACTTCAGTCGCGCCGAGCTCGGTCCCTGGACCGATGTCTATGCCGTCGGCGCGAGCATCCGCACCTGCATGGAGCGCAAGACCCCGCCCCCGGCGCTCGAGCGCAAGAAGGAGGACACCCTGGTGTCGGCGCGCGAGGCGCTCGCCGGGCGCTATCCCGGCTTCCTGCTCGAGGCGGTCGACTGGGCGATGCAGATGGAGGCGGCGCGCCGTCCGCGGGATGCCAGCGCGCTGCTCGACTGGTTGCGCCCGCACCTGGATCGCTACCGGACGGGCGCGGTCACCAGCGCCGCCGACAGCCGTCCGACCGGGGTCGAGGCGCATTGACGCCCCCCTGGCCGGCGACCGAAGATGGCCGGCCAATCAACCGAGAGACAGAGCCCATGCGACCATCCCAACGCCGTCCCGACCAGCTGCGCGACCTGCGCTTCACCCGTGGCTTCACCAAGCACGCCGAGGGCTCGGTGCTGGTGGAGTTCGGCGACACCCGGGTGCTCTGTACCGCCAGTGTCGAGGCCCGGGTGCCGCCCTTTCTCAGGGGCCAGGGCAAGGGCTGGGTGACCGCCGAGTACGGCATGCTGCCGCGCGCCACCGGCGAGCGCAGCCCGCGCGAGGCGGCGCGCGGCAAGCAGGGCGGTCGCACCCTCGAGATCCAGCGCCTGATCGGGCGCGCGCTGCGGACCGCGATCGATCTCGACGCCCTCGGCGAGCGCACCATCACCCTCGACTGCGACGTCCTCCAGGCCGACGGCGGCACCCGCACCGCGGCGATCTCCGGCGCCTGGGTGGCGCTGCGCGAGGCCGTCGACGGTCTGCTCGCCAGCGGCGCGCTCGGCGCCGATCCGCTGCACACCCAGGTCGCGGCGGTCTCGGTCGGGGTGTTCGAGGGCGAGCCGGTGCTCGATCTCGACTATGCCGAGGACAGCAAGGCCGAGACCGACATGAACCTGGTGATGGACGCCGACGGGCGCTTCATCGAGATCCAGGGTACCGCCGAGGGCGTGCCCTTCGCCCGCGCCGAACTCGACGCGCTGCTGGCGCTGGGCGAGGCCGGCATTCGCGAGATCCAGGCCGCGCAGCGCGCGGTGCTGGCCGACTGACCACCCGATCAACCCACCTGCCGATGGACCCCGCCATGAACCCAAACGTACCCGAGACCCGGATCGTGCTGGCGAGCAACAATGCCGGCAAGGTCCGCGAGATCAACCAGCTGCTCGCCGCCAGCGGGCTGCAGGTCGAGCCACAGCGCGACCACGCCATCCCCGAGATCGAGGAGACCGGGCTGAGCTTCGTCGAGAACGCCATCCTCAAGGCGCGCAACGCCGCGCGTCACAGTGGGCTGCCGGCGATCGCCGACGACTCCGGGATCGAGGTCGACGCCCTCCAGGGCGCGCCCGGGATCCGCTCGGCGCGTTATGCCGGGGCGGGCGCGAGCGATGCCGAGAACCTCGCGCAGCTGCTGCAGGCGCTCGCCGGTGTCGCCCCCGAGGCGCGCAGCGCGCGTTTCCAGTGCGTGCTGGTCTATCTGCGTCATGCCGAGGATCCGACCCCGGTGATCTGCCAGGGCACCTGGGAGGGGCGGGTGCTCGAGACCCCGCGCGGCACCAACGGCTTCGGCTACGACCCGGTGTTCTTCGTCCCCGAGACCGGCTGCAGCGCCGCCGAGCTCGACGCCGAGACCAAGAACCGGCTCAGTCATCGCGGCCAGGCGCTGCGGTTGCTGCAGGCGCGGCTGGCGCCGGCGGGTGTCTGAGTCCCAACGAACACGTTATCGATCATGACCCAAGAGACCATCGACACGCGGCTGCAGCAGGTGCAGTCGCGCATCCAGGCCGCCGCCGCGCGCGCCGGGCGCGATCCGGCCACGATCGCGCTGCTGGCGGTGAGCAAGAAGCAGCCGCTGGCGGCCATCGCCGCCGCCCACGAGGCTGGCCAGCGCGCCTTCGGCGAGAGCTATGTGCAGGAGGCGCTCGACAAGATCACCGCGCTCGAGGCGCCCGGCATCGAATGGCACTTCATCGGTCGGGTGCAGTCGAACAAGACGCGCCAGATCGCCGCCCACTTCGACTGGGTGCACGGGCTGTGCAGCCCGGATCACGCCCGTCGGCTCAACGACCAGCGCCCCGCGGATGCCGCGCCGCTCAACGTCTGCATCCAGGTCAATCTCGCCGGCGAGGCGAGCAAGGCCGGACTCGCGCCCGAACAGGCCGCCGAGCTGCTGGCGCTCTGCGAGACCCTGCCGGCGCTGCGCGTGCGCGGGCTGATGACGCTGCCGCCGCCGGCCGAGGACGAGGCCGCGCAGCGCGTCCCCTTCCGCGCGCTGCGCGCGCTGCGCGACACGCTGGCCAGCGCCGCCACCCCGCTCGAGTGTCTGTCGATGGGGATGTCGGGCGATCTCGAGGCGGCGATCCTCGAGGGCTCGACCCTGGTGCGGGTCGGCACCGCGGTGTTCGGGCCGCGTCCTTATAATTGAGTTTTGGCATGGCGCCCGCCGGGCGTCTGCCGCATGGTTTCCTTCTGTTTCCGGGGTTGATATGACGACAGCCAGCATTGCCTTCATCGGTGGCGGCAACATGGCCACCAGCCTGATCGCCGGCCTGATCGCCGACGGCTACGATGCCGCCGCGATCCGGGTCGTCGAGCCCGACGACCAGCGCCGCGGCGAGCTGCAGGCGCGCTTCGGCGTGCGTGCCTTCGCTGCTGGTGCCGACGCGATCGACGGGGTCGAGATCGTCGCCCTGTGCGTCAAGCCGCAGGTCGCCGCCGCCGTCTGCCGTGATCTGGCCCCGGCGCTCGCCGGTCGCCGGGTGCTGGTGATCTCGGTGATGGCCGGGGTGCGCGAGGCGACGCTGCAACGCTGGCTCGGCGCGCCGCTGCCGGTGGTGCGGGCGATGCCCAACACCCCGGCGATGGTGCAGAGCGGTGCGATCGGCCTGCACGCCAGCGCCGAGGTCGATGCCGCCGGTCGCAATCATGCCGAGACCATCCTGCGCGCCGCCGGGCTGACCCGCTGGGTCGACAACGAGGCGCAGATCGATGCCGTCACCGCCATCTCCGGCAGTGGCCCGGCCTATTTCCTGCGCTTCATGGAGGCGCTCGAGGAGGCCGGGGTCGCCCTCGGGCTGGATGCCGAGACGGCGCGGTTGCTGACCGTACAGACCGCGCTCGGCGCGGCCAAGATGGCGATGGAGAGCGACGAGACCCCGGCGCGGCTGCGCGAACGGGTGACCTCGCCCGGCGGTACCACGGCGCGCGCGCTGGCGGTGTTCGACGGCGCCGACCTGCACGATCTGGTGGCGCGTGCCGCGCGTGCCGCGCGTGATCGCGCCGCCGAGATCTCGACCGAGCTCGAGGGCCAGTCATGAGTTCGTCCTATCTGCTCAACCCCGCCGTCTTCCTGATCCAGACCCTGTTCGGGCTCTATGCCGCGGTGGTGGCCATCCGCTTCCTGCTGCAGTGGTCGCGCGCCGACTTCTACAACCCGATCTCGCAGTTCGTGGTCAAGGTCACCACCCCGGTGCTGCGCCCGCTGCGCAAGCTGGTGCCCGGCTACGGCGGACTCGATCTCGCCTCGCTGCTGCTGGTGTGGCTGCTGCTTGCCGTCGAGTCGTTGCTGCTGATGCTGCTGCTCGGGGTCGATCGCTCGCCCTTTGCGGTGCTCGGCTGGGCCGTGCCCGGGGTGCTGGAGCTGTTCTTCGACATCTTCTTCTTCGCCGTGCTGGCGCGCGCCCTGCTCAGCTGGCTCAACCCCGATCCCTTCAACCCGGCCGTGGCGCTGCTCGCGCGCCTGACCGATCCGCTGATGCGTCCGGCGCAGCGGCTGATCCCCCCGATCGGTGGCATCGACCTGTCGCCGATGGCGGTGCTGATCGGGTTGGTGCTGCTCAAGATGCTGCTGGTGCCGCCGCTCGATTTCCTCGTCGGCAATCCCTTCTGAGGCGGGCATGAGCTGGTATCGCTGGAGCGGGGAGGATCTGGAGCTGTCGTTGCGGGTGCAGGTGCGCGCGCCGCGCGACGCCTTCATCGGCCCCGATCCCGGTGGCGAGTATTACCGGGTCCGGATCAAGGCCCCGCCGGTCGATGGCAAGGGCAATCAGGCGCTGCGGCGGTTCGTCGCCGACGCCTTCGGGGTGGCACCCTCGCGGGTCACCCTAATCGGGGGCGAGCACGCACGCTACAAGCGGCTGCGCATCGAGGCGCCGCAGCAGCTCCCCCTACCCGTCGAGCGCCCCTGAAGCCGCGAGTCTTTCGCTCAATGTGTTCAACAGGAGATTGCGTTATGTTCAGACTTAGAGCCCTGCTGCTCCCGCTCGGCGTGGCACTGAGCCTCAGCGCCCCGGTCGGCGCCGAGACCGCCACCAGTGCCGATGGCTACCAGATCCACTACAACGCCATCCCCACCGCGACGCTCAACCCCGAGATCGCCAGTGAGTTCAAGATCCTGCGCAGCAAGCGCCGCGGCATGCTCAACGTCGGCGTGCGCGGTCCGAGCGAACAGGGCATGGGGGCGCCGACCCGCGCGCGCATCGAGGTCGAGGCCCTGACCCCGCCCTCGACCGAGACCACGCGTGTGCCGATGCGCGAGATCACCATCCCCGAGCGCGGCACCGTGCACTATGTCGGTGAGTTCCCGATCGAGGAGGAGCAGGTGATGGTGTTCCGCATCGCGGTGACCCCCGAGGGCAGCGATCAGACCACCGAGGTCGAGCTCGAACAGCAGTTCTTTACCGAGGACTGATCCCCGCCGCGCGCGTTCAGCGCAGCACCAGGAGCTGCCAGAGCGCGTGCACCCCGAAGCCCGTCACCACCGCCCCGGCGAGCTGGCGCACCCAGACGCGCTCGCCGAGCCTGGCGGCTGCGCCGGCGAGTAGCCCGAGCCCGACCAGGGTCGGCAGGGTGCCGGCGCCGAAGGCGAGCATCACCAGTGCGCCGCGTCCGGCATCGGCACTCGCCAGGGCGCTGATCAGCACGCTATAGACCAGCCCGCAGGGCAGCCAGGCCCAGATCAGCCCGATCAGCGCCGCCCGCGGCAGGCTGCGCACCGGCAGCAGCGCGCGCCCCAGCGGTTCGAGCCGGCGCCACAGCACCAGTCCCAGTCGCTCGCCGAGCGCGAGTACCCGCCACCAGCCGCCGAGATAGAGCCCGAGCAGGATCATCACCACCCCGGCGAGGCCATAGAGCACGCGCTGCACCGCCAGCAGCGGACCGAGTTCGACCAGCAGCGCCCCCAGCGCGCCGACCAGCGCCCCGGCCAGGGCATAGCCGGCGATGCGCGCGAGGTTGTAGGCGAGCAGGAAGGGCAGCAGACGTCGTGGCCGGGCACGGGTTGCGGGGTCGAGCCCGAGGGTGAGGGTACCGGCGACGCCGCCGCACATCCCCAGACAGTGCACGCCGCCGAGCAGGCCGACGAGGAAGGCGGTGGGATAGAGTCCCAGTGGGGCCTGTTCGAGCATCGATCGACTCCTCGCAGGGCGCGCGACCCTGCTCAAATGCACGGATGAGCGTTTATCCTATTGGGTCTGTGGCGCCGGCGCGGCCTGGTCGTGTCGGGCGCCGATCCCATCCATCCGACGTTTTCTTTCAGGACACGCCCCCATGATGCAAGACTACCAGCGCGACCTTCTGGACTTCGCGACCTCGATCGGCGCGCTCCGGTTCGGCGAGTTCACGCTGAAATCCGGCCGCCAGAGCCCCTATTTCTTCAATGCCGGTTTGTTCGACACGGGTGTGCGCCTGGCGCGGCTGGGCGAGGCCTTCGCCCAGCGCATCGTCGACGCCGGGGTCGAGTTCGACGTGCTCTACGGTCCCGCCTACAAGGGCATCCCGCTGGCGGCGACCACCGCCATCGCACTCGCCACCAAGCACGACCGCGACCAGCCCTATGCCTTCAACCGCAAGGAGGCCAAGGACCACGGCGAGGGCGGCATCATCGTCGGCAGTCCGCTGCGCGGCCGGGTGCTGATCATCGACGACGTGATCACCGCCGGGACCTCGGTGCGCGAGTCGGTCGAGATCATCCGCGCTGCCGGGGCCGAGCCCGCGGGGGTGGTGATCGCGCTCGATCGTCAGGAGCGCGGGCGCGATGTCCGCTCGGCGGTGCAGGAGGTCGAGGAGACCTATGCCATGCCGGTCTACAGCGTGGTCACCCTCGATGATCTCATCGCCTTCCTCGGCGAGCGCCCCGAGGCCGACGCGATGGCCGCCGCGGTGCGCGATTATCGCGCCCGTTACGGGGCCTGATCGCCGCACGCAAGCCAGGGAGGGCGGGCGCCGCCGCTGGTCTGCCGGTCCGTGAGCGCGGCGCGGCGAAGCCTCCCCGGCGGCGCTCAGCGCCCCTTCCTCGATCGTCAGGAGGTCTTGCGATGTCGAAGCGATCGCCCTGCCCAAGTCCACTCTGCTCGCTGGTCGTGGCGGCCTGTCTGTGCGGTTGTCTGCAGCAGGCCGAGGCGCGCCTGTATCGCTGGGTCGACGAGACGGGCAACATCCATTATTCCGATATCCTGCCGGCCGAGTCGGTCGATCGCGGGCATGTCGAACTCGACACCCGTGGCGTCGAGCGCGAGACGGTCCCGCCCGCGCCCTCCGAGGCGGAGATCGAGGCCGCTCGCGCCCGCGCGCTGGCACAGATGTATGACGACTACATCCTCGCGAATTATCGCAACGAGGAGGATGTCCGCATGGTCATGCAGGGGCAACTGAGCGCGCTCGACGCCCGCATCCAGGTGCAGCGCGACGGCATCCGCCGCGAACGGACGCGTCTCGAGGCGCTCGCCACCGAGCGGGCCGAGGCCGATCAGGGGCAGGCCGAGACCCTGCGTACGCTGGAATCCGAGGTGATCGAGGTCGAGCGACGGATTCTCGAGCACTATCGGCGCATCGTCGGTCTGGAGCGCTCCAAGGACGCGGCGCGCCGACGCTTCGCCGAGGTGCTGGAGCGGCTGCGTGAGCTACGTGGGCTGGACGGGGAGGCGGCGGCGCCGCTCCCGGTGCCATCCCATCGTCTGGTGTGTGGTGAGCGCGCGCGCTGCGCGCGCGACTGGACGCGGGCGCGGGCCTATCTGACGGAGCGCTTCGCGCCGCCCGAGTTGCACCAGAGCATCGATCTGCTGATCGCCCGGGTGCGTGACGAGCGCGAGGTGCGGGTGCTCACCCTGGCCCGGCTGAGCGGGCTGGAGGGCGGCACCGTGCTCTATCTCGACCTGCAGTGCCGCAACCGGCTGACCGGCGCCGACGACTGTATCGACGCCGCCGCCAAGGCCACGGTCGCGGGCTTTCGCGACGCGCTGCGGTCCCCGCGCTGAGTCTCAGCGGCTGCGGATCAGGGTACCGACGCCCTCGTCGGTGAACAGATCGAGCATCACCGCGTGCTCCACCCGGCCGTCGATGATGTGCGCCGAACGCACCCCGGAGTGCACCGCGTCGAGCGCACAGCGGGTCTTCGGCAGCATCCCGCCGGAGATCACCCCCTCCTCGATCAGCGCCTCGACCCGCGCCGCGTCGATCTCCTTGATCAGCGTGCCCTCGCCGTCGAGCAGCCCGGGGGTGTTGGTCAGCAGCAGCAGCTTCTCGGCCTCGAGCACCTCGGCCATCTTGCCGGCGACCAGATCGGCGTTGATGTTGTAGGCGCGACCGTCCTCACCGACCCCGATCGGTGCGATCACCGGGATGAAGTCGCTCTTGACCAGCATGTGCAGGACGTGGGGGGCGATGCTCTCGACCTCACCGACATGGCCGAGGTCGATGATCTCGGAGGCCTTGAGCTCGGGTGCGCCGCGGCGCAGCACCAGCTTGCGGGCGCGGATCAGGTCGCCGTCCTTGCCGGTGAGACCGACGGCATGGCCGCCGTGCTGGTTGATGAAGTTGACGATCTCCTTGTTGACCAATCCGCCGAGGACCATCTCGACCACGTCCATGGTCTCGGCGTCGGTCACCCGCATCCCCTGGACGAACTCGGTGGCCTTGCCCAGACGCTTGAGCAGCGAGCCGATCTGCGGGCCGCCGCCGTGGACGATCACCGGGTTGATGCCGACGAGCTTCATCAGCACCACGTCGCGGGCGAAGCCCTGCTTGAGGCGCTCGTCGACCATGGCGTTGCCGCCGTACTTGATCACCATGGTCTTGCCCTGGAAGCGACGGATATAGGGCAGCGACTCGTTGAGGACGTGGGCGATGGTATGGGCGCGTTCGTTTGCGAGTGTCATCTGTGGTGTCCGGGTCTGTCGATGCGTCGGCGCGCCGGGCGGCGCGGGTGGGACGCGGGTGGGGCGAGCGGAGACGATCGGCGCGTCTTCGCAGCGGGTGCGCCGGGGCGGTCCTGGAGGCCGATGGCGGGCGTCCCCGGCGTGGCGCGGCGCCGCGCCGGCGGTCCGCCGGCGCGCGCTCTGGCGCTCGATTCAGTGTCTGCCGGTGTGGCCGAAGCCGCCCGCGCCACGGTTGGTGGCGTCGAATGCATCGACCACCCGCAATTCGGCCTGCAGTACCGGCACCAATATCAGCTGGGCGATGCGCTCACCGGGTTCGATACGGAAGGAGGCCGTACCGCGGTTCCAGCAGGAGACCATCAGCGGTCCCTGGTAGTCGGAGTCGATCAACCCGACCAGGTTGCCGAGGACGATGCCGTGGCGATGGCCCAGCCCGGAGCGCGGCAGGATCATCCCGGCGACGCCGGGCTCGGCGATGTGGATCGCCATCCCGGTGGGCAGCAGCTCGGCGTCGCCGGGGGCGAGCTCGAGCGGGGCCTCGAGCATGGCACGCAGGTCGAGCCCGGCCGAGCCGGTGGTGGCGTATTGCGGCAGTGGATAGTCGCGCCCGAGTCGGGGATCGAGCAGCTTGACGTCAAGACGATGGTGCATGGTGTTCGAGATAGCGTTCGGCGATGAGTTCGGCCAGCGCCCGCGCGAGTCGGGGCTTGGCCATCATGGGCAGGTCGCGCTGACCGTCGGGCCAGAGCACGGTGAGCGCGTTCTCCTCGCGTTCGAAGCCGCCGCGCGGACCGCCGACACGATTGGCGGCGATCATATCGAGCCCCTTGTCGACGAGCTTGCCACGGGCATAGTGCTCGACCCGCTCGGTCTCGGCGGCGAAGCCGACGGTGAAGGGGGCGGGGCGGCGCGCGGCGACCTCGGCGAGGATGTCGGGGTTGCGTTCGAGACGGATCTCGAGCGCGGCGTGTTCCTTCTTGATCTTGGTCTCGGCCGGGGCGACCGGACGATAGTCGGCGACCGCGGCGGTGCCGACGAAGAGTTCACAGGCGTCGGCGCGGGCGATCACCTCGGCGTGCATCTGCAGCGCGGTCTCGACCTGCACCACCTGCTCGACCGGCGGTGGCGTCAGCGCGGTGGGGCCGCTGACCAGGGTCACCCGGGCGCCGAGCGCGGTGAGCGCCTCGGCCAGCGCATAGCCCATGCGCCCGGAGCTGCGGTTGCCGAGATAGCGCACCGGGTCGAGCGGCTCGCGGGTGGGGCCTGCGGTGAGCAGCACCCGGACCCCGTCGAGCGGTCGCGCCGGGTGCAGCGCGGCGGCGATCTCGGCCGGTTCGAGCATCCGCCCCGGGCCCTCGTCGCCGCACGCCTGGACGCCGACGCCGGGGCCAATCACCTGGACGCCGCGCGCGCGCAACCGCGCCAGGTTGTCCTGGGTGGCCGGGTGGCGCCACATCTGTTGGTTCATCGCCGGGGCGATCGCCAGCGGTGCCGGGCTGGCCAGCACCAGGGTGGTGAGCAGGTCGTCGGCGATGCCGGCGGCCAGCCGCGCCATCAGGTCGGCGGTGGCCGGGGCGATGAGGATCTGGTCGGCCCAGCGGGCGAGCTCGATGTGGCCCATCCCGGCCTCGGCGCCGGGGTCGAGCATCTCGACCCGCGCCGGGCGCCCGGAGACGGCCTGAAAGGTCAGCGGACCGACGAAGGCGGTGGCCGCCCGGGTCATCACCACCTGTACCTCGCAGCCCTGCTCGCTGAGGCGACGGACCAGCTCGACCGACTTGTAGGCGGCAATACCGCCCCCGACCCCGAGCAGGATGCGGGATCCCGCGCTTGGTTGAGTCGACAAATCGTGTATCCTTGGTGTTCGAATCGGATCAGTTTAACGCAGATCACCGGGTGCGAGCGCGACCGCCGAGCGTGGCCGGACGGCACCCGGCGGGAGACCACGGCGATGCCGATCCGCGACTGGCCGAGTGCCGAGCGCCCGCGCGAGAAGCTGTTGGCGCACGGCGCGCAGGCGCTCACCGACGCCGAGCTGCTGGCGATCTTCCTGCGCACCGGGGTAACCGGCAAGAGCGCGGTCGACCTGGCGCGCGAGCTGCTCGCCGACTACGGCGGGCTGCCCGGTCTGCTCGCCGCCGACCAGCGCCGCTTCTGCGCCGGCAAGGGGCTGGGCACGGCCAAGTACGCGCAGCTCCAGGCGGTACTCGAACTCAGCCGCCGCTATCTGTTCAGCCGCATCGGCGGCGCCGATGCGCTCAGCGACGTGCAGTGCACCCGCGACTATCTCAAGCTACGTCTCTACGGCTCGCCGCACGAGATCTTCGCCTGTCTCTTCCTCGACACCCGCAACCGGGTGATCCGCTACGAGGAGCTGTTCCGCGGCACCGTCGACGGCGCCAGCGTACACCCGCGCGAGGTGGTGCGACGGGTGCTCGAGACCAATGCCGCAGCGGTGATCTTCGCCCACAACCACCCCTCCGGGGTCGCCGAGCCGAGTCAGGCCGATCTACGCATCACCGAGCGGTTGCGCGCTGCCCTGGCGCTGATCGACGTGCGCGTGCTCGACCACTTCGTCATCGGCGCCGGCGCGGGCGTCTCCTTCGCCGAGCGCGGCCTGCTCTGAGTCCGGGCGCGGCCGCTCGCTCGGCCAGCCCGGCTCGGGCAGCTCGCCCTCGGTCATGATCGGGCGCATGGCGTGGAGCATGTTGGCGAACAGCCCCTGGTGCTCGCGCTCCTCGCGCGCCAGCAGGGTCTTCATGTAGGCGCGCTGCGAGGGCATGGTGAAGCAGGCCGGGCAGCTGTCGGGCACCACCGGCAGCCCGGCGTGGGCGGCGAAGTCGGCGGTCTGGCGCTCGCGACAGTAGGCCAGCGGGCGGATCACCCGCAGGTCGCCCTCCTGGTTGCGATAGTGCGCCTTCATGGTGCGCAGCTGGCCGCCGTGGAACAGCGACATCATCAGGCTCTCGGCGAGGTCGTCGAGGTGCTGGCCGAGGGCGAGCACGTTGTAGCCGTGCTCGCGACAGAGACGGTACATGATGCCGCGTTTCATCCGCGAGCAGTAGGCGCAGAAGGAGTCGCCGTCCATGTGCGTCTTGGCCTGCTCCATCAGCGGCTGCTGCTCGTAGTGCCAGGGCACGCCGAGGCGAGTGTAGTAGTCCTTGAGCGGTTGCGGGTCGA
Organism: Marichromatium sp. AB32; assembly: GCF_003718675.1. Lineage (NCBI taxonomy): Bacteria > Pseudomonadati > Pseudomonadota > Gammaproteobacteria > Chromatiales > Chromatiaceae > Marichromatium > Marichromatium sp. AB32. The sequence continues at coordinate 16,260 of NZ_RHFJ01000035.1, read as the reverse complement.
ACCCCGGCACCTCGGGGTCGACGGTGAGCGCGGCGAGCTCGAAGCGTACCGGGGCATAGGTGCGCAGATGGGCGAGGACGTGGAGCAGCGACAGCGAGTCCTTGCCGCCGGAGACGCCGAGCAGGATGCGGTCGCCGTCGCCGATCATGCGGAAGTCGGCGATGGCGCGGCCGACCTGACGCAGCAGGGACTTCGGGGGTTTGACGAGGTGCGCGGTGGTTGAACTCATGAATGGTGTCGTCAGGCGATGCGCGCGCGCGGCGCGTGCGAATGATGGGTGAATCTGTGCACCTCGACCGTCCAGGTCGAGGCGCGTGCCTCGAGGATCAGGCAGGAGGGGCCGCCGTGGGTCCGGGTGCGACCGGCCGCGCCCGGGTTGAGCACCCAGGGCGAGACGTCGGTGTCGACGACCAGCCGATGGCTGTGACCGTACACCAGGACCCGGGCCTCGGGGAAGCGTCGGCGCAGCCAGCCGTGGCGGTCGCGCGCCGGGGTCTGGTGGCCGTGGATCACCACCAGGGTGCCGCCGGGCAGGGGGTAGGCGCGCCACTCCGGCAGGTGCTGGAGCAGCTCGCGGTCGGCGCTCGGCCACTGGCGCGGCGAGTCGTTGTTGCCATAGACCGCGAGCACCCGCCCCTGACGGGGTTGCAGGCGCGCGAGCACGGCGGCGTTGCCGATGTCGCCGGCGTGCACCGCGAGGTCGCAGTCGCCGACCAGTTGCTCGATACGTCCATCGAGGCTGCCGTGGGTGTCGGCGAGCAGGGCCACGCGCAGCGCGGGTTCGGGTTGTGGGGCGGGGGTCGGCATGATCTCGGTCCGTGAATGACGTGTGCTCGCCGCGGCGGTCGCCGCTCGGCGGTGGTGTCCGTCCGCCGTGGCGAACCCGTCAGTCTACTGATGATTCTCAATGTGAGGGTGACCGATAGGCAGCGACAAGGGTGTGGGGTCTGGCACAATCGATGGTCCGGTATCGACGCCGGCCATCCCTTCAGCCGAGGAGTGCACGACATGTCCAGCTCCACCCAGGCCAGATCCACCAAGCCCCAACTGTTGGTCCGCAACGCTCGCATCGCCGATATTCCCGCCATCCGCGCCCTGGTCGCCAAGGTCTACCAGAGCGCCGGCATGGGCACCTATTCGGCAGCGATGTTGCGCGGCCAGATCAACAATTTCGCCGAGGGACAGTTCGTCGCCGAGTATCAGGGCGAGATCGTCGGCTACTGCGCCACCTTCCTGATCAGCGGTCAGTTCGCGCTCAAGCCCCATACCTGGGCCGAGATCAGCGGCGGCGGCTATGCCTCGCGGCACGACCCCGACGGCGACTATCTCTACGGCATGGAGGTCTGCGTCGACCCCGATTATCGCGGGCTGCGCATCGGTCAGCGTCTCTATGACGCGCGCAAGAAGCTGGCGCGCGCCTGGGACGCCAAGGGGATCGTCTTCGGTGGCCGGCTGCCGACCCTGGCGCGACGAGTGCGCCGCTTCGACGGTCCCGAGCACTATCTCGAGGAGGCCAAGGCCAGCCGCCAGCGCGACCCGGTGCTCGCCTTCCAGATGCGCAACGGCTTCGAGGTGCTCGGGCTGCTGCCGGACTACCTCAAGGAGGACAAGGAGTCGCTCGGGTATGCGGTGCATCTGCTGTGGCGCAACCCCAATGCCCCGGACGAGCAGGAGGAGCGTCGCGCCAAGAGCTATGGGGCGCGGTTGCCCGACACCGTGCGGGTGGCGACGGTGCAGTACATGCAGCGCCGGGTGGGGTCGTTCGATGAATTCATCGATCTGGTGCGCTATTTCGTCGACGTCACCGCCGACTATCGCGCCGACTTCGTGGTCTTCCCCGAGCTGTTCTCGCTACAGCTGCTGTCGATGGAGGACCAGGAGCTGTCGCCGGCCGAGTCGATCGAGGCGCTCACCAAGTACACCACGCCGCTCAAGGAAGCGCTCAGCGAGATGGCGGTGCGCTACAACATCAACATCATCGGCGGTTCGCACCCGACGCGGATGGCCAATGGCCGGGTCGAGAACATCTGCTACGTCTGTCTGCGTGGCGGCGAGGTCCACGAGCAGCCGAAGATCCACCCGACCCCCAACGAGGTCTACTGGTGGAACATCGAGGGCGGCGACTCGCTCAACGCGATCAACACCGACTGCGGTCCCATCGGGGTGCTGATCTGCTACGACTCGGAGTTCCCCGAACTCGGCCGTCATCTCGTCGACCAGGGCGCCAACATCATCTTCGTGCCCTTCTGCACCGACGAGCGCCAGTCCTATCTGCGGGTGCGCTACTGCTGTCAGGCGCGGGCGGTGGAGAACCAGTGCTATGTCGCCCTCTCGGGCAACGTCGGCAACCTGCCGAACGTGCACAACATGGACATCCAGTACGCCCAGAGCTGCATCCTCACCCCCTGCGACTTCCCCTTCGCGCGCGATGGCATCGCCGCCGACACCACGCCCAACGTCGAGACCGTGGCCTTCGCCGACCTGCGTCTCGAGGCGCTGCGCGCGGCGCGCAACTCGGGCACGGTGCAGAACCTGAAGGATCGACGTCACGATCTCTACACCACGGTGTGGCGCGAGCGCTGAGGGACGGGGCGTGCCGGGGCCGCAACGACGCGCCCCCGGGCCGGGTGTCGGCACCGGGGGCGTTGCGGGCTCGGGGGCCCGCGTGGTGGATGATCACTTCACCTCGACGCGGCGGCGCTCGGCGCGCTCGGTCTTCGGCAGGTGGACCTCGAGGACGCCGTCCTCGAAGGTCGCCTCGACCCGCTCGGTGGCGACCTCATCGGGCAGCCGGATGCTGCGGGTGAAGCCACCGCGGGCGATCTCGGTGTGGCAGTAGGTGCCGTGCTCCTCGCGGGTCTCGTGCGCCCGCTCGCCCTTGATGGTGAGCAGCCGTCCGCTGAGTTCGATCTCCAGGTCCTTGCGGGCCACGCCCGGCACCTCGGCGCGGACCAGGATCTCGTCGTCGCGGTCGATCACGTCCATCCGCGGTACCACCGCCGTCGCCTTGGTCTCGGCGTCCCAGCCCGGCCACAGCCCGGGGAACGGACGCTGCAGCCAGCCCTGTCGCATCATCTGCTCGAAGGCGCGATCCATCTCGTCGAAGAGGGTCGGCGCGCGCTGCGCGCTGGTCTCGGCGGGCATCTTCGTCTTGGTCTTCATGGCACTCCCCTCCTCCCTCGCATCAGCTCGGGGTTTCTGCTTCAAGCATAGCCTGTCGGCGGCCGTTTTCAATCCCGATCATTTCGTTTTTATTTCTTTTATAACATGTGTTTATAGCGATTCTTTCGGCGTCTTGCAGGTCGCGAGATCGGCCGCCAGCCGACGGCTTGCGCCGTAGTCGACCTTGCCGCTGCCGAGCCTGGGGATGCGCTCGACCTGATGGATCTCGGCGGGCATCTCCAGCGGCGTCATCCCCGCCGTGCGCAGCTGACCGCGCAGTTGGTCGAGTTCGAGCACGGCGCTGACCAGCAGCACGATGCGCTCGCCCTTGCGCGGGTCGGGCAGGGTGGTGGCCACCAGGTCGAGCTCGGGGCAGGCGAGCGCGGCCTTGACCTGCTGCTCGACATGACCGAGCCCGACCATCTCGCCGCCGATCTTGGCGAAGCGCGAGTAGCGCTCGACGATGGTGAGGAAGCCGTCGGCGTCGACCCGGCCCTTGTCGCCGGTGCGGTACCAGCGCATGCCGTCGAGGGTGATCACCGTCGCGGCGGTGCGTTCGGGGTCGTCGAGATAGCCCTTCATCACCTGCACCCCACCGATCAGGATCAGCCCCTCCTCGCCGGGGGGCAGGGTGCGCAGGTCCTCGGGGTCGACGATGCGGAAGCTGGTGCCCGGCAACGGCATGCCGACGCTGCCCGGGCGCGAGCCGATCTGCACCTTCCAGGTGGCGGTCTCGAGCGCGTCGGGGACGTTGACGCTGGCCACCGGGGTGGTCTCGGTGGCGCCATAGCCCTCGTAGATCGGCTTGTTGAAGCGCAGCAGGAAGGACTTGCGCACCTCCGGGTCGAGCCGCTCGGCGCCGGCGACCACCACCCGCAGCGACTGCAGCATCAGCGGGTGCACCCGCGGGTGGCGCAGATACAGCCGCAGGAAGCTCGAGGTGCTGCACAGCACGGTGGCGCGGTAGCGGGCGATGGCGCGGGCGTTGGCGAGCGCGTCGGTGGGGTCGGGGTGACAGACCACGGGGATGCCCTCGAGCAGCGGCAGGAAGGTGGTGACCGTCAGCCCGAAGGCGTGGAAGGGCGGCAGGTTGGCGAGGATCAGGTCGTCGCGCTCGGTGTTGAGCACGTCGGCGATCTGGCGCACGTTGGCGAGGATGTTGCGATGGGTCAGCTCGACCCCCTTGGGCAGGCCCTCGCTGCCGCTGGAAAACAGGATCGCCGCGGTCTCGTCGGCATCGAGCCGGGCGCCGAGCGCGCGCAGCAGCCAGCGCGGCGGCAGCAGCCGGGCGAGGACGATCAGCAGCAGTGGCCGTATCCGACCGATCCGCCCGCGCAGGTCTTCCAGCGCCACCGCCTCGACCCCGTCGAGTGCCGCGTCGAGATCGATGCCACGCTGCGCGAGCCGGGCGCGAAAGCGCCTCGAGGTCAGCACCACGCCGCAGTCGGCGCGCGCGATCGACTGGCGCAGCACCTCGGGCCCGGTGGTGTAGTTGAGGTTGACCACCGTCTTGCCGGCGAGCAGCGCGGCGAGGTTGGCGAGCGCGGCGCCGACGCTCGCCGGCAGCAGGATGCCGACCCGCGGCCCGGGGCAACGGGCGCGGACCTCGAGGGCGAAGGCGAGCGCCGCGCCGGCGAGTCGGGGCTGACCCAGACTGGCGCCCTCGGCATCGGCCAGACAGACCCGCGCCGGGGTGCGCCGATTGGCCTCCAGCCAGGCCTCGGGCAGGCTCGGCAGCTGTTCGACATGGCGCTGCCAGGAGCTCACCGAGAGTTCGAACACCGCCTGCTTGACCTGCTCGGCGCTGCTCTCGCGCGTCATCGGCGCGCCGAAAGCGACCACCAGGTCGCGGGTGCGCCCGACCCGGCGGTTGGCCTTGAGTTGGTCGCTGGCGTACGAGAAGCGGCTGCCCCAGAGCCCGCGCAGATAGAAGGGCACGATCACCGCGTCGGTGGCCGCGCTGGCGGCGCGCTCGAAGCCGCGCTTGAAGGCCGAGAGCTGGCCGTTCTTGCTCAGCGTGCCCTCGGGGAACAGACAGACCACCTCGCCGGCCTCGAGCAGCCGGGTCACCCGCGCGGTGGCCTCGCGGCTGGCGCCGCCGGAGATCGGGATCACCCCGAAGAAGTCGAGCAGGTGGCGCAGGTACCAGCGCTCGTAGAGCCCGCGTTCCATGACGAAGCGCACCGGGCGCGGCGCGGCCATCTGCACCACCGCCCAGTCGATCCAGCTGACGTGGTTGCCGAGCAGCAGCACGCCGCCGAGCGGCGGTAGCTGCTCGACCCCGATCACCGCGAGGCGGTAGCGGGTGGCGAGCAGCCGACCGGCGACGAAGCGGGCGAGCGACTGCGGCAGGTGATAGAGGGTGTAGCCGGCGCCGAGCAGGGCGGTCAGCGCCAACACCCCGAGCAGCGCACCCGGGGCGATGCCGAGCGCGAGCGCGGCGGCCACCGCCAGCGTGCCGCCGAGCACCCCGGCGCGCGAGAGCGCCTGAGCACACCCCAGTGCGCTGCCGTGGCGGGTGGTGACATGGAACTGGATCAGCGCCTGCAGCGGCACCAGGAAGAGCGCGCCGGCGAGTCCGAAGGCGGCGAGTGCGAGCACCTGGGCGCCGCCGGAGAGCCCGGGTAGCAGCAGTAGCGAGACGGCGACGCCGATGGCGCCGAAGGAGGCGAGCGCGCTCTCGATATGATCGCGTGAGAGTCGTGCGGCGAGCAGTGCGCCGAGCACGAGCCCGACGAGCCCGGCGGCCAGCGGCCACAGCAGGGGCAGTGGACGCTCGTCGAGCGCGGCGGGGAGACCGAACAGCAGCCCGGCGGCGATCGCCCAGAACAGGGTGAGGCCGATCAGCGAGCGCCAGATCACCGGGTTGGCGCGCAGCGCCCGGACCTCGGCGAGTAGGGCCCCGGCCAGCGGCGGTTCCGGCGCCGGTTCGGGCGCGCGCGCCAGGGCGCGGGTCAGCGCGAGCTGGGCGAGCGCGGCCAGCACCAGCGGGACGAGCGCGGGGAGCAGTTGGTGCAGCCGTGTCGCCAGGTCCGCGCCCGTGGGGGTGAGGAGCAGCAACGACCAGCCGGCGAGCAGCCCCAGCCCGAGCGCGCCGAGCAGCTGGGCATTGGCCACCCCGAGCCGGTGCTTGCCGGTGAGCCCCTGGAGGCGCGCCACCACCGCCGGGGCGAAGAGGGCGAGCTGGGCGCCGAGCAGCAGCGCCGCGAGCCAGGGCGTGCCCGGCCAGCCGCGCCACTGCAGTCCGGCGAGCGTCGCGACCAGCAGCGCCTGGGTCCAGGCGGCCAGCCGCAGCACCGGGGTGGCGCCGCGGCGGTCGATCCGGCCACCGATCGCATGGGCCAGCAGCGCCGAGGGTGCGAGCAGCAGCGCCCACACCAGGGGCTCGGCGAGCGGCGCGGCAGCGGCGGGTGACAGCGCGCGATGCAGCAGCGCCAGCACGCCGCCGGCGACGAGACCGTTGAGTGCGACCAGCGCCTGCAGCTGAGTGGTGGCGGTGGGCTGTGGCGACTGATCCATGGAGCGATCCTCGCGTACCGAGTCGGGTGGGAGGCGGTGACCTTCCACCCGAGTCTAGGCAGGCGGATGCGCTCGCGCCATGGCGCGCGCCGCTCAGTCGTCTTCGGGGATCTCGGCCTCGAGCGCGACCTGGCGACCGACGGCTCCGAGCAGCTGGATGACGAAGAACAGCCCGCGCCTGACCTCCGGGTCGTTGAGCTGGCGCGAGAGCTGCCACAGGGTCGGCGGCTCGCTGTCGGCGGCGGTGGCCGAGGCGCTGCGCAGCGCGTTGCCGGCCGACCAGCCGGCCCACACCACCTCCTCGAAGGCCTTGGCGAGCTTCTGGGTGAGCTGGTCGTCGGCCATGTCGATGAAGTCGGAGGTGGCCGAGAGCAGGTCGACGACATTGTGCAGGCGCCGCGTCTGCAGCAGTGGGGCCAGGTGTTCGGCGAGGTCGCGCAGCCCTGCGGCGGTATCGGGGTCGGCGAGCACCGCTGCGGCGTCCTGGGGTTTGGTGGCGGTCAGCATGATCGGGTCCTCCTCTCCACTACACCAGACCGCGTGCCGTGGCCCAGTAGACGCCACGGTTGAAGGTCTTGCGCATCAGCCCGCCGACCTTGGTCGGTGGGGTCGGTTGGACGTCCTGGTCGTAGTCGTACCAGAGCGGCATCCCGGCCTCGAGCCCCATCTGCGCGATCGCCTGGACGCGACCGTCGTAGACCGCCGGGGTGGCGCCCTGGCGCAGGTCGAAGGCGATGTTGTCGATGATCACCGGCGACTGGTTGTGACAGGAGCCGCCGGCCTTGGAGATCGGCAGGTCGACGGTGTCGCCCATGCAGTAGACGTTGGGGTAGCCCTTGAGCTGCAGGCTGCGACGGTTGGTCGGTAGCCAGCCCTCGTCCTCGGCGGCCTCGGAGACGCCGGAGTTGATCACCGCGTCGACGGCGCGGATCGGCGGGGTCGACATCAGGATGTCGAAGTCCTCGCTGTCGCCCTCGCTGGAGTGGGCGACGCGGGCATCGGGGTCGACGCGTTCGAGGGTGAAGCCGCGTTTGAAGTGGATGTCGCGGTCGCTGAAGATCTGCGGCAGGACCTCGCAGGTCTGCTTCTGCATGAACAGACAGTTGCGCAACAGTTGCGAGACGCTGGGATAGGTGTAGAGGATCTCGACGCGGTCGCGCACGCCGCGCCGGCGCAGCAGCTCGTCGACCATCAGCGTGGTCTCGATCGGCGCGATCCCGCACTGGTGGGGGACGTCCGGGGTCTTGGGGAAGGTGACGGTGATGAAGATGCGCCCGCGCTCGATGGTGCGCAGCTTCTGCGCCAGACGCCGGGCCGGCTCGAACTGGTAGAAGTGGTCACCGGCCTCGGCCAGCCCCTCGATGCGCTCGGGCGCGGGCAGGCAACCGGTGGAGACGACCAGATAATCGTAGTCGTAGTGGGCGCCGCTGCGGGTGTGCAGACGGCTGGCGGAGAACTCGAAGGCCTCCACCTCGTCGACCACGAAACGCACCTCGGGGCGCAGCAGGGTGGCCTGTTTGCGACGTAATTCGGCCTTGTGGTACATGTCGAAGGCGACATACATGAAGGCCGGCTTGTAGTAGTGCCAGGGTGAGTTGGAGATCAACATCACCTCGACCTGGTTGCGCCGGATCTCGACGCCGAGCTTGGAGACCATGTTGTTGGCGGTCATGGTGCCGCCGATGCCGCCACCGACGATGACGATGCGCTTCTTCATCATCCACCCTCGTCTCGTGTTGCGAACCTGAGTCGGACGGGCCGGAGGCCGGGTGCTCGCCCGGCGCCGCCTCCCGGGCGGTTGCCGATCCCGTGCGCGTCCCGTTCCCGGGCGCGCTTCAGTGCCATGCGGGGCCGCCCGGACGGCTGGTTCGCGAACAGTCGTGGCGGGGCGACTCGATCCCTCATGGTGTCGCGATCCACGGTACTTGGCCGCTGGGGAAAAGGGAATAACCGAGTTTTCCAATCTGAAAAGGTCCCTGTCATGCCCGTCGATCCGTCCCCTTCCGTCCCCGTCGATCCGGTCGATCAGGTTCGCCGGGCGATCATCGAGTGCCTGAACCGCTTCTATGCCATCGAGAGCGGGATGTGGGGCGATCCGCTCTCGAGCCTGATGATCCGTACCGTGATCCAGGCGCGGCTCGAGGGCCGTCCCCACGACATCTCCTCGTTGAGCACCTGTCTCGACCTGAGCCTCGCCACCGTGCACCGCAAGCTCAAGCGCATCGCCGCCGACGGCTATATCGAGATGCGCCGCGAGGGGCGCTCGATCCGGCTCTATCCGACCGAACGGGTGGAGGTGCTGTTCGACACCCGCTTCGACGAGATGATCGAGACCCTGCGCGCGCTCTACGGGCGGGGCGAGGGGAGGGCGTCGGACTGGGGGCCGCCGCGACCGTCCTGTGTCGACGACGGCGATGACTGAGCGCGCTCAGTCGGTCAGCCGGCCGGCTTCGTAGTCGGCGATCGCCTGGTCGATCTCGGCCTGGGTGTTCATCACGAAGGGGCCGTAGTGGGCAAGCGGCTCGGCGAGCGGCCGGGCGGCGATCAGGAGTGCGCCCGCGCCCTCTGTCCCCGCGGTCAGTCGCAGTCCTTCGGTGTCGTCGAGTTCGGCGAGTTGGTGACGCCTGATGCCGTCGTCGGCGATCGCGACCCTGCCCTGGTGGACATAGAGCAGCCGGCGCCAGCCCGGGGTCGCCGGCGGGTCGAACTCGCCGTTCGGGTCGAGCGCGAGGTCGAGCAGCAGGGGGGCGCACGCCGCCTCGGTGAGCGGGCCGTGCGTCTGCGTGCCGGCGAGTTCCAGGTCGCCGGCGATCACCCGTACCCGACAGCCCGGGGTGGGAGCGAGCCGGGGGATCTGTGCGGCGGGGATGCGCCGGTAGGCGGGGTCGCTGAGCTTGTCGCGCGCCGGCAGGTTGAGCCAGAGCTGCAGCCCGTGTGCCCGACCGTTGCGCAGCACGGGTTGTTCGGCATGGATCACGCCGCGCCCGGCGCGCATCCAGGCGACGTCGCCGGTCTCGACCAGATCGCGGTTGCCGAGATGGTCGGCGTGGGCCATGGCCCCGTCGAGCATCAGCGTCAGGGTCTCGAAGCCTCGATGCGGGTGCTCGGGGAAGCCCGGCGGGGTGTCGTGCCGGTCGGTGATGGCGAAGTCGTCGAGCAGCAGCAGCGGGTCGAGCGCACCCATCCCCTCGCGGGCGAGGATGCGCTGCAGCCTGACCCCGGAACCGTCGGAGGCGCGGCGCGCGTCGATCAGTCGGCGGTGGCCTGGGGGGGCCATCTCAGTGCACCAGCTCTGCGGCCAGTGCCTGTACCTGCTCGGTGGCCCGGGCGATGCTCGCGCGACGGGGCTGGTCACCGAGATTGAGTCCCTCGGCATAGATCAGGCGCACGTCGTCGATGCCGAGGAAGGGCAGCATGCTCGTCAGATAGGCCGCGACCGTGTCCTCGGGGCTGTCGCGGTGGATGCCGCCACGACTGAGCAGGGCCACCGCGCGCTTGCCCTCGAGCAGCCCGACCGGCCCCTGCTCGGTGTAGCGGAAGGTCTCGCCGGCGCGGGCGACGTGATCGAACCAGCTCTTGAGCTGCACGGGGATGGCGAAGTTGTACATCGGTGCGCCGATCACCAACAGATCGGCCTCGCGCAGCTCGGCGATCAGTGCGTCGGATCGCGCGACCCTGGCCTGTTGGTCGGCGTCGCGCTGCTCGGCAGGGGTGGCGAAGGCGGAGACGCCGGCGGCGTCGAGCGCGGGCAGTGGTGTGGCGGCGAGGTCGTGATGGGTGACCTCCAGCGCCGGGTGGTGCGCGCGCAGGGCGTCGACGAGCTGTGCGCCGAGGATGGTCGAGACGCCCTGGGCGGCGAACAGGCTACTGTCGAGATGGAGGATCTTGTTCATGGTGTCCGGCTCCGGTCGGTGATGCAGAGAGGCTTTCAGTTCAGGATAGAGCTGGATTTCGTCGTCTTTCATGTGAATATTCGCGCTTTCCCATCAAGAATTTAGATCAGTCATGTCCAAGCCCCCACGCACCTCGCTCGAACACTGGGCCATGCTCCAAGCGGTGATCGATCACGGCGGGTTCGAGGCGGCAGCCGAGGCGCTCGGGCGCAGCCAGTCGGCGATCAGCTATGGCATCAAGCGGCTGCAGGAACGATTGCCGGTGGCGTTGCTCGAGCAGCGCGGTCGGCGCAGCCTGCCGACCGCTGCCGGTGAGCGCTTGCTGCGGCGGTCGCGGGTGTTGCTCGAAGAGGCGCAGCGTCTCGAACGGCTGGCCGCGACCCTCGCCGAGGGCTGGGCGCCCGAGGTGCGGCTCGCGCTCGATGCCGTGGTGACGCCGCAGGCGCTGGTGGTGGAGGCGCTCGCGGCCTTTGCCGGCGAGGCGCCGCAGATCAGGGTGGAGTTGATCGAGTCGGTGCTCTCCGGGGCGAGTGATGCACTGTTGCAGCGTCGGGTCGATCTGGCGATCACCCCGCTGGTGCCGCCGGGGTTTCTCGGCGAGGCGCTGATCGAGGTCGAGTTCGTCGCCGTCGCCCACCCCGAGCACCCGCTGCATCGGTTGGGACGGACGCTGGGGATCGCCGATCTGCGTCAGCACCGTCAGGTGGTGGTGCGCGACAGCGGACAGCAGCAGATCGATCGCGGCTGGCTGGGGGCGGATGCGCGCTGGACCGTCTCGCAGCTGGAGAGCGCGGTCGCGCTCATCCGCCGGGGGCTGGCCTTCGCCTGGATCCCGCGGGCCGCGATCGCCGCGGCGCTGGCGAGCGGCGCGCTGCGCGAACTCGATCTGGTGGAGGGCGGACGCTATCGGGTGACCCTGTATCTGGTGCACGCCGAGCACGATGAGGCGGGACCGGCGGTCGATGCGTTGACCCGGTCGCTGTTCGAGGCCGCCGCACGCGTGGCGGATTAGATCGCCGCCGGCCATGGGGCCGGCGGCGGGACGGGTCAGCGCAGCAGGTGCAGGAAGTGCATGTGCTTGTGGTACTGGCTGATGATGTCGTTGATCACCGCCTCGCGCGACCAGCCCATCACGTCGTAGTCCTGACCGCCCTCGCCGAGGTGGATCTCGGCGCGGTAGTAGCGCTGCTCCTCGGGCGCGTCCTCGGCGGAGAACTCGGGCTGGATGAAGGCCGGCTTGATGTGCGAGCGGCTGCGCACCTCGTAGATGAAGTCGACCTCCTCGCCGAGCATCACCATCAGTCGCACCCGATCACGCTCCTCGTCGAGTTCGACGGCGGTCTCGAGGTCGTGCTTGCGCAGCTCGTTGGCCACCGCCTCGCAGGCGGGCCGGGCGATACGACGCATGAAGCGGCGCACGTTCTCGCGGCTGGGCGCGTCCATGATGGTACCGAGTCGGTCCTGCCAGTCGCCGAGTCGCTCGCTGGGGGCGATCGGGGCCACGTTCATCTGCAGGCTGTCGCGCTTGGCCGCGTCCACCCTGAGCGCCTTGAGCAGGCCGAAGGTGGCGATCAGCAGCACCACGGCGAAGGGCAGCGCCGAGGCGATGGTCATGGTCTGCAGCGCGCCGAGTCCGCCGGCGACCAGCAGCACCGCGGCGACCACGCCCTCGCCCGAGGCCCAGTAGATGCGTTGCCACAGCGGGGTGTTGTCGTGACCGTTGGAGCAGAGCATGTCGACCACCATCGAGCCCGAGTCCGAGGAGGTGACGAAGAACACCACCACCATCACCGTGGCCACCACCGAGAGCACGCCCGACATCGGGAACTGCTCGAGGAAGGCGAACAGCGCCAGGGTGACATCGCTCGAGACGGTGTCGCCGAGACTGGTCAGCCCCTCGTTGAGGATCATGTTGATCGCCGAGTTGCCGAAGAAGGTCATCCACATCAGGGTGAAGCCGCTGGGGATGAAGAGCACGCCCATGGCGAACTCGCGGATGGTGCGCCCGCGCGAGACACGGGCGATGAACAGCCCGACGAAGGGCGCCCAGGACAGCCACCAGCCCCAGTAGAGGATGGTCCAGCCGCCGATCCAGTCGGTCTTCTCGTAGGCGTAGAGGTTGAAGGTGTTGCGCACGATGTCAGAGGCATAGGAGCCGACGTTCTGCACGAAGGCCTGGAGCAGGAACACCGTGGGGCCGGCGAGCAGCACGAAGGCGAGCAGCAGCACCGCCAGGCCCATGTTGAGCTCGGAGAGCCGACGGATGCCCTTGTCGAGGCCGGTGGTGACCGAGATGATCGCCAGCAGGGTGACGCCGGCGATCAGCAGCACCTGGACACCGACCCCGACCGGGACGCCGAAGAGGTGGTTGAGCCCGGAGTTGACCTGGAGCACGCCGTAGCCGAGCGAGGTGGCCACACCGAACACGGTGCCGACCACCGCGAACACGTCGACGGCATGACCGATGGGGCCGTAGATACGGTCGCCGATCATCGGGTAGAGCGCCGAGCGCAGGGTCAGCGGCAGGCCGTGACGATAGCTGAAGAAGGCCAGGATCAGCGCCACGATGGCATAGATCGCCCAGGCGTGCAGACCCCAGTGGAAGAAGGTGATCTTCATCGCCTCGCGCGCGGCGGCGACGGTGGCGCCGTCGCCGACCGGCGGCGAGAGAAAGTGCATCACCGGCTCGGCCACGCCGAAGAACATCAGCCCGATGCCCATGCCGGCGGAGAACAGCATCGCGAACCAGGTGGTGTAGGAATAGTCCGGGCTGGAGTGATCCGGTCCGAGCTTGATCTCGCCGTAGCGCGACAGTCCCAGGAAGGCGACGGTGATCAGGATCACCGCTACCGTCAATACGTAGAACCAGCTGGCGTTGTCGACGATGCCCTGCTGGAGGTGCTGCAGCCAGGCGTCGGCGGTCTCAGGAAAGGCCGCTGCGATCACCACCATCAGGATGATCAGGGCGGAGGCGGTATAGAAGACTGGAGGGTTGAGTCGGGCTTTTTCTGGAGTGGATTGCATTCATTACCCTTTGGGGTCTTCGGTTTGCAGTCCGATAAGAGTAAATGCAATCGCGTCTGACGGGCAGTCTGGAGCACGTTTCGTGGTTTTTTGGTGGTCTTGCGCGTCGTTCAGCGTCGCCAGAAGGCGGGCGAGAGGATCACCAGGATGGTGAGGACTTCCAGTCGGCCCAGCAGCATCGCGACGACGGCGATCAGCTTGCCGAGATCGCTGACCGTGGCGAAGCTGGTGGCGACCTCGCCGAGTCCGGGACCGAGGTTGTTGATGCTGGTGGCCACCGCGCTGAAGGCATCGAGCGGAGCGAGCCCGGCATGGATCATCAGCAGGGTGAGCAGGGCGAAGGTGGTGAGATAGAGGGCGAAGAATCCCCACACGGACCGTGCCAGTCGCGAGTCGACGGTGCGCCCGCCGAGACGCAGCGGCAGCAAGGCGCGGGGATGGATCTGCTGGCGGATCTCCAGCAGCCCCTGCTTGACCATCAGCAGCACGCGCAACACCTTGATGCCGCCGGCGGTGGAGCCGCCGCAGCCACCGATGAAGCTGATATAGATCAGCAGGATCGGCAGGAAATCCGGCCAGTGGGCGAAGTCGACGGTGCCGAAGCCGGTGCTGGTGACCACCGAGACGACCTCGAACAGCGCATCGCGCAGGCTCTCGTCGAGTCCCTCGTAACCGCCCTCGAGGCGGAGCACCACACCGATCAAGAGTACACAGCCGAACACCAGCGCGAGGAAGGCGCGGGTCTCGGCATCACGCAGATAGCGCATCGGCTCGCGGCTGCTCCAGGCCGCGTAATGCACCGCGAAGTTGATCGCCGCGAGCAGCATGAAACAGACCGCCACCGTCTCCACCGCCGCGCTGGCGAAATAGCCGATGCTGGCGTCATGGGTCGAGAAACCGCCGGTCGAGAGCGTCGAGAGGCTGTGGCAGAGGGCGTCGAAGGGCGTCATTCCGGCCAGCCAGTAGGCCAGGGCGCAGGCCAGGGTGAGTCCGAGATAGAGCGTCCACAGGGTGCGCGCGGTCTGGGTCAGGCGCGGGGTGAGCTTCTCCTCCTTGAGCGGTCCCGGGGCCTCGGCGCGATAGAGCTGCATGCCGCCGATGCCGAGCAGCGGCATCACCGCCAGCCCGAGCACGATCAGTCCCATGCCGCCGAACCATTGCAACTGCTGACGATAGAAGAGCAGCGCGCGGGGCAGGGTGTCGAGCCCGCTGATCACCGTCGCGCCGGTGGTGGTGACCCCGGAGGTGGACTCGAACAGGGCGTCGACCGGTGCCAGCCCGAAGCCCTGGTGCAACGGCCAGGCGCCGAGCAGGCTGAGCAGGATCCAGAACAGCGCCACCACCAGATAGCCGTCGGCGACGCCGAGGGTGCGCGCCTGGTGGCGCCCACCGAGCCAGAGCAGGGCGCCGAGCCCGATCGAGCCGAGCATCGGCCAGAGGAAGTGGCGCCACTGCGGCTCGCCGTACCACAGCCCCACCGCGATCGGGGCGAGCAGGGTGAGACCGAACAGCAGCGCGTAGACCCCGACGATGGCACCGATCAGTGGCAGTCGCATGGGCGTGGTCTCCGCTGGTTTGGCCGCGTGTGCCCCGGCTCAGCCGGCGAGCCCGAGCACCTCGAGATAGTGTGCGGCACTGCGCTCCTGACGATAGGCCGCGACCGCCCGGCGCAGGGTCGCCGGCGGCAGCGGCGCGTCCAGGGTCGCGGTCATGGCGCGTGCCAGCGCCTGGTCGTCGCCGACCGCGACCAGCGGGCCGTAGCGACCGCCATCGAGCAGTTCGCGCGGACCGCTCGGGCAGTCGGTGGCCACCGACGGCACGCCGAGCGCGAGCGCCTCGGTGAGCACGTTGGGCGAGCCCTCCCAGGCCGAGGAGAGCACGAACTGCCGGGCGCGGGCGATGAAGGCGTAGGGATTGTGCTGGAAGCCGGGCAGGGCGACCGCCGCGCCGATCCCCAGTTCGCGGGCGAGGCGCTCGAGTCGTGCCCGGCCACCGCCCTCGCCGAGGATCATCAGCCGGCACTCGGGCCGTTCGGCATGAACTCTGGCGAAGGCGCGCAACAGGGTCGGGAAGTCCTTCTGGCGCTGTAGCCGCCCGGCGCCGAGGATCACCGGGGGGGCGGCGTCGGCGAGCCAGGGATGGGGGCAGGGCGCGGCGGCCTGCTCGGCCAGCTCCGGGGTGATCACCGGGTTGCGGATCACGCCGATGCGCGCCGGCTCGAGCCGGGCGATCCGCGCGGTGTCGGCCGCCACCCCCTCGGAGACGGCGACGATGCCGTCGAGCCGGGGATAGAGGACGCGGATCGGGGCATAGCGCAGCCAGCGCGCGAGCGCGTCGCGCTCGGCCATGGCGGTCGAGAGATGGGTGCCGAGCCGCAGCACCAGCCGGGTGTCGGTGCCGGCGAGGGCGCGGGCGATCACCGCCGCACGCCCGGCGCGGTCCTTGGCCGCGAGCAGGGCCGCGGGACGACGGCGGCGCAGATAGCGCGCCAGCGCCGGGATGGCCAGCTGGGTGTGATCGACGCCGAGGCGGATCTGTCGGACCTCGGGCGGGAGACGTTCCAGGTGCGGACCCTCGGCACGCACCAGCAGCAGCTCGACCGGCTGACCGAGATCGACGAGACCACGGATCAGGTTGACCAGCATGCGCTCGACCCCGAGAT
>NZ_RHFJ01000034.1:0-40345 GCF_003718675.1 Marichromatium sp. AB32 | reverse complement strand
CCTTTGCGGATTGGTGTCCCCGCGCCGCGCGGGCTCAGCGCTCGATGCTCGGCCAGTGGTGCGGGTCGTGCCGGGTGCGCCAGGTCGAGCGGCGTCGTGTCGCGCGCGTGCCCGGGGGTGCCTCATGGTGCGTCGCCTCGGGCTCGACGCGGAAGACGCTGGCATAGATCACCGGCACGACGACCAGGGTGAGCACCGTGGCGATGGTCAGCCCGCCCATGATGGTGACCGCCATCGGCGAGAAGAAGGCGTCCCACAGCAGCGGTGCCATGCCGAGCACGGTGGTGAAGGCGGCCATGGTGACCGGGCGCACGCGGCTGACCGCCGCGTCGAGGACGGCGCGATAGGGCGGCTTGCCGGCGGCGCGTTCGAGATCGATCTGGTTGAGCAGCACGATCTCGTTCTTCATCAGCATGCCGAACAGGCTGAGGAAGCCGAGCATCGCCATGAAGCCGAACGCCTTGCCGGCGAGGAGCATCGCCGGGGCCACCCCGACGATCACCAGCGGCAGGCCGAGGAAGATCACGGTCGCGTGGCGGAGCGAGTTGAACAGCATCACCGAGATCACGAACATCGCGAGGAAGGCGATGGGGAAGTTGGACATCAGCTTGGCGTTGGCCTCGGTCGCCGCCTCGTGCTCGCCGCCCCATTCGAGTCGGTAGCCGTCGGGGATGTCGAGCTGCTCGATCTGGGGTCGCAACCGCTGGAACAGCGCCTCGGTGGTGCCCGAGACCGGCTTGCTCAACACCGAGAGGGTGCGCTCGCGGTCGCGGCGGCGGATCACCGGGTCCTCCCAGTCGGTGGTGGCGGTGGTGGTGACCTGTTCGAGCGGCACCCAGTGGTCGTTGGTCTCGCTCCACACCCGGACGTTGCCGAGGGTGTCGATCCGGGTGCGCTCCTCGGCCGGGGCGCGCACCAGGATCGGCAGCAGGTCGTCGCCGTGACGATAGGTGCCGACGCGCACGCCGGAGAAGTTCATCGCCACCGCCTCGGCGATCTCCGGGCGGGTGACGCCGATGCGCTGGGCCTGGGAGCGGGCCATGGTCATCACCTGCACCGGCACCGGCTCGCCCCAGTCGGTGCGCACGGTGCGGGCGTTGTCGTCGCGGCGCATGATGGTCTCGACCTGTTGCGCGAGGTGGCGCAGCACCGCGATCTCGGGGCCGATCAGACGCGCCTCGACGGCGCCGCCGCCGGGACCGAGCTTGAAGGCGTCGGCGGTGACGGTGATCTCGGGGTGGTGGTGCTCGATGTGCGTCATCACCGTGCGCGCGAGCGTGGGGATGGCGTGGAAGTCCTCGACATCGACGAGCAGCATGGCGTAGGCGCTGTTGGTCATCTCCGGCTCGTAGGTCAGCAGGAAGCGCAGCGAGCCGGCGCCGATGAACCCGGTGGTGGCGGTGACGCCCTCGAGCCCGGCGACGTGCCGCTCGATGGTGGCGAGGGTGGCGGCGGTGCGGTCGATGTGGGTGCCCTCGGGCAGCCACAGCTGCACCATGAACTGATCGCGGTTCATGTCGGGCATGAAGTCCTGCTGGACCTTGGAGAAGCCGGCCATGGCCGCGACCAGGACCGCGAGGGTGACGCCGAGCGCGATCGGCCGATGCCCCAGACACCAGGCGACCAGACGTCGATAGCGGCGATAGAAGGCGGTGTCGGTGACGCTGCCCGTCCGACCGTCCTGCCCGACCCGCAGGAAGCGCGCGCAGAGATAGGGCGTGACGGTGATCGCCAGCAGCCAGCTCAGTCCCAGCGACAGACAGATCACCTGGAAGAGGCTCTCCAGCCACTCGCCGGTCATGTCGTCGGACAGCGAGATGGCGGCGAAGGCGAGGATCGCGATCCCGGTCGCGCCGAGCAGCGGCCACTGGTGCTCGTTGACCGTGGTCTCGGCGGCGCGGGTGCGCTCCATGCCCGCGCGCATCTTCTCGAGGATGTCCTCGGTGACGACGATGGCGTTGTCGACCAGCATGCCCAGCGCGATGATCAGCGCGCCGAGCGAGATGCGCTGCAGGGTGATGTCGAGTGCGCGCATGCACAGCAGCGTCGCCATGATCGTCAGCAGCAGCACCGCGCCGACGATCAACCCCTCGCGCGGCCCCATGAAGACCACCAGCAGCAGGATGACGATGACCACCGCCGAGATCAGCCCGTGGACGAAGCCCTGCACCTTGTCGCGCACGGTGTCGCCCTGGTGGGCGATGGCGTGGATCTCGATGCCCGCGGGGATGCGCGCGCGCAGCTCGGCGATGCGCTGGTCGATCGCCTCGCCCATGGCGATGACGTTGCCGCCGGAGACGGTGGAGATGCCGAGCCCGATGCCGTCCTCGCCGTTGCGCCGCAGCAGCTGGCTGGCTGGGGTGATGTCGCCGCGGCTGATGGTGGCGATGTCGCCGATGCGCAACAGCCGCCCGTTGCCGCCCTCGACGAGTTGCTCGCCGAGTTCGTCGATGTCGCGATAGTCGCCGTCGACCCGCAGCCGCACCTGTCTGCTCCCGACCCTGACCTCGCCGGCGCTGGTCACGCGGTTTTGCTGGGCGATGGCGTCGAGGATCGTGCGTGGGTGCAGCCCGAGCTGGGTCAGTCGGGCGCGGTCGATCTCGATATAGACCGCCTCGTCCGGCATCCCCCAGAAGTCGATGCGACCGACGTCGGTACAGGTCAGCAGTGACTTGCGCAGGTCCTCGGCCACCTCCTTGAGCTCGGACTTTGAATAGCCCTCGCCGGTGAGCGCGAGGAAGACGCCGTAGACGTCACCGAAGTCGTCGTTGACCACCGGCGTGCCGCTGTCCGGCGGCAGCGTGCCGGCGGCGTCGCGCACCTTGCGCCGCAGCTCGTCCCAGACCTGGGGCAGGCTGTGCCTGTCGTGGGTCTCCTGGATCTCGGCGAAGATGATCGACAGCCCGGCGCGCGAGATCGAGCGCACCTCATCGAGCTGCTTGAGCTGCTGGATCGCCGTCTCCAGCGGATCGGTGACCTCCTGCTCGACCTCCTCGGCGGTGGCGCCGGGGTAGTGGGTGACGATCAGCGCCTCCTTGATCGAGAACTCCGGGTCCTCCAGCCGGCCGATGCTGGCGTAGGAGAGCAACCCGCCGATCAACAGCAGGATGCAGAGCAGTTGGGTGACCGCCCCGTTCCTGATCGCGATACCGGCGGGGTTCATCCTTCCAGCCCTCGCTTGCCGGCCAGTCGGGGGCGCACGGGCAGGTCCTCGCGCAGCGCGCGCAACCCGGCCACGGCGACGCGCTGACCGGGGCGCAGCCCGGAGAGGATCAGCATCTGACCGTCACGCAGCGGCCCGGGCTCGACGCGGACGCGGCGCGGCGTGCCGCCGGCCTCGGGGACGACCCAGACATGGCAGGCCCCGTCGGCGTCGCGCCACACCGCCTCGCTCGGGACCCGGGTGATCACCTCGGTGGGCGCCCCGGTGGCGACCGGCGGCTGATCGATGTCGGTGCGCACGGTCGCGTTCATCCCCGGCAGGATGTTGATCCCCGGGGGCGGGGCCAGGGCGATGGTCAGGTCGTAGGTGCGGGTGGCCTGGTCCGGCTGCAGCCGGTACTCGTGGGTGCGCGCGGCGAACCAGCGCTGTCCCTCGACGTCGAAGCGCACCCGGGGGTTGCGCAGCGCCTCCAGTCCGCCCTGGGCGATCAGCCGCTCGGGGACCTGGATCACCACCTCGATGCGCGAGCCGTCCTGCAGCGAGAGCACCGTCTGGCCGGCGGTCACGCGCTCGTGATTCTCCAGGTGGCGCGCCGCCACCACGCCGTCGAAGGGCGCGCGCAGCACGGTGTCGGTGACCGCCTTCTCGCGCGCCTGCAGCTCGGCGCGGGCGATGTCCAGGGCCGCGCGCGCCTTGTCGTACTCGGACTCGGAGACCATCCGCTGGCCGCGCAGCTCGCGGGCGCGATCGAGGGTGCGGTGGGCGTCGTCGAAGCGCGCCTGGGCGGCGCTCAGCGCATTGCGCGCGTCACGGTCGTCGAGCCGGGCCAGCACCGTGCCGGCGGCGACTGCCTGGCCTTCGCGCGCGTCCAGCTCGACGAGCAGGCCGTCGAGGTCGAAGGCGAGCTCCACGCGCCGGTTGGCGCGCACGCTGCCGGGGAAGTCTCGTGTCACCCAGGGCGTGTCGCGGGTGACGACGGCGGTCGGCACCGGACGCGTCACCTCGGTTGCGGTCGGTTGCGATGCCGTCGCCTCGCTCGACCAGTCCCCGTACAGCGGCAGGGCGAGCGCGGTCAGCGCCGCGAGCCCGGTCAGTCCCGCCGCGGTCCGTTTACGCATGATCGTCATGGTGGGGTCCTCCGGCGCAAAATGTTTAGGAGCTAAACCTTTTGCGCGAAAAAAAAGATCACTGCTCGCGCAGCCGTTCGTTCATCACGCCTTCCATGATGTCGAGTACCACCGTCACATCGTCGAGCTGCTCGCGGGGGAGGGCGGCGAGCCGTTCGATCAGCTCGGTCTTGGCCCTGCCGTGGTAGTGCTCGTGGGCGCGGAAGGCGCGCCAGCCGAGGTCCGTCAGACTCAGCTCGAATTCCTTGTTGCTGTGCGCGGCCGCCCGCTTGGCGACCAGCCCGCGCTCGACCAGCCGGCTGATCCGCTGCGAGGCCGCGCCCTTGGTGATGCCGAAATGGGTGCCGACCTCGGTGACGTTCATCGTCCCGCGCTCGCCGATCGCCTCGACGGTGTGGATCTCCTTGGTGCTGAGATCGAGCCCGTCCTCCACCTGGATCGGCTGCTTCTCGATACGGTCGAGCTTGTTGAGCAGTCGCAGCAGGTGGCGGATCAGTGCGTCGATCGAGTCGTGTGCCGGGGTGTCCATGGGATTAATTGTATAGCTCCTAAACCATTTTGCAACAACCCGGATCACCGGCCCGGGGCCGGGGCCTTCCCGCCACGCCACGGGCGACTGGTTTGCTGCCCCGGGATCGGGAGTCGACCCGAGGCGTGGCGCCGCGCTGGGGTGCCTGCAGACGGCAAGAGGAAGAGGGCGCCTGGGGTCAGTGGTTGGGCGGGTGGCGCGATCAGGATGATGCACCGCGTCCATTGACAGATAGTTAGCATGCTAACTAATATTTAGGCATCTATTGATTTTGTGGAAGCTGTCGTGACCGAGCACAGACAGGAACGGGAGCGTGCGCTGACGACACGGTTGGTGCGGCTGTCGCGGCTCTATCGTCAGGAGGTCAACCGCGAGCTGGCCCGCTACGGGATCTCCGACGCCCAGGCGGTGCCGGTGCTGCACATCGCCCGCGACGGCGGCGGCATGCGCCAGCACGCGCTCGCCGAGGAGATCGGCATCCGCGGCTCGTCGCTGGTGCGACTGCTCGATCAGCTGTGCGCGAGCGGGCTGGTCGAGCGGCGCGACGACGGCAGCGACCGCCGCGCCAAGACGCTGCACCTCACCGCCGCCGGTGAGGCCCTGGCCGAGCGCGTCGAGGCCGCGCTCGGATGCTTGCGCGAGTCGCTGCTCGGGCCGGTCGCCGATGACGACCTGGCCGCGGCGTTGCGGGTGTTCGAGGCCCTGGAGCAGGGGCTGGCGGCGCGTGGCGAGGGTCAGCGCTGAGCCCCATGCCCAAGCTCTCGCGCAGTGCGCTGCTGTTCTCGGCCAATACCTTCGTCGCGGCGATGCTGGCGCTCTATCTGGCCATGAGCATCGGTCTGGAGCGTCCCTATTGGTCGATCATGACCGTCTATATCGTCAGCGGTCCGCTGGCCGCGGCGGTGCGCTCGAAGGCGCTCTATCGCTTTCTCGGCACCTTCGTCGGCGCCGCCGGCGCGGTGCTGCTGGTGCCGTTGCTGGTGCACGCGCCGCTGCTGCTGTCGCTGGCGATGTCGCTGTGGGTCGGCGGCTGTCTGGCGCTCTCGGTGCTCGACCGCTCGCCGCCGAGCTACATCCTGATGCTCGCCGGCTATACCTGCGCGATGATCGGCTTCCCGGCGGTGAACCAGCCGACGGCGATCTTCGACATCGCCGCGGCGCGGGTCGAGGAGATCCTCATCGGCATCGCCTGCGCCGCCCTGGTCCATAGTCTGGTGTTCCCGCGTCCGGTGGGCACGGCGTTGCGTGGGCGCATCGGTCACTGGCTCGGCGAGGCCGATCGCTGGGCGCTGGCGCTGTTGCGCGGCGACCTCGATCAGCTCGAACGCGACCGTGGCCGGCTCGCCGGCGCCGTCAGCGAGATCCAGCTGATGGCCAGGCACCTGCCGTTCGACACCTCCTTCCTGCGCGAGACCACCGTCGTGGTGCGTCAGCTGCGCGACCGGGTGCTGGTGCTGGTGCCGGTGCTGGCGAGCCTGTCGGACCGGCTCGCGGCGCTGCGCGCGATCGCGCCCGAACTCGACCCCGAGCTGCGCGGCCTGCTCGCGGCGCTGGCCGAGTGGGTCGAGTCCGGCGCACCGCGTGCCCGCGGCGAGGCGCTGATCGCCGAACTCGAGGCGGCGCGGACGTCGATGTCGGTGCGCGACTGGTACGGCTTCAACCGTTCGAGCCTGCTCACGCGCGCCATCGAGCTGGTGCGCGCGCAGGCCGACGCCCATGCCCTGCATGCCTATCTGCAGGACCCCGAGGGACCGCCGCCGCGGCTGCTCGGCGCCGGGCAGGCGAGCGAGCGCCGCCCGTTGCATCGTGACCTCGGGCTGGCGGCGCTCTCCGGCGCGGCGGCGTTCGGCGCGGTGCTGCTGTGCTGCGTGGTGTGGATCTGGAGCGGCTGGCAGGAAGGGGAGTCGGCGGCGATCACCGCCGCGATCACCTGCTGTCTGTTCGCCGCGATGGACGACCCGGTGCCGGCGATCCGCAAGTTCGGCGTCTATCTGCTGGTGGCGATGGTGCTCGGCGCGCTCTATCTGTTCGTGCTGATGCCGGCGATCGGCGGCTTCCCGATGCTGGTGCTGGTGCTCGCGCCGACCCTGCTCGTGGTGGGCGCGATGATCCCCGATCCGCGTCTGGCCTTCCCGGCGCTGTCACTCATCGTCAATCTCGTCAATACACTCGTGATCCAGGACCACTTCTCCGCCGATTTTGCGCGCTTCGTCAACATCAATCTCTCGCAGTTCTTCGGCGTCTTCGCCGCGGTGCTGGTCACCCGCACCCTGCGCTCGATGAGCGCCGAGGTCAGCGCCCGGCGACTGCTGCGCCACACCTGGGGCGATCTCGCCCGGGTCGCCGGGGGGCGTGACGACGACTCGGCGGTCGATCTCGCCTCGCGGCTGGTCGACCGGGTGGGGCTGCTCAGTCCCAAGCTCGCCGCCGCCCGCGCTGGCGATCTCGAGGGACTCGACATCCTCCGCGAGCTGCGCGTCGGCATCGATCTGGCGACCCTGCGCGCGCTGCGCCGGCGCCTGCCGCAGCCGATGGTCGTCGAACTCGACGGCCTGCTCGACGGGGTCGGGGCCTGCTATCAGGCGCGGGCCCTCGGCGCACCGGAGCCGCCCGGGCCGCCGTTGCGCGAGCGTCTCGACCGGTTGCTCGGGCGGTTGGCGCGGGGCGATCTGGCCGCGACCGGGGCGCGCGGGCTCTGCGCCCTGGTCGGGCTGCGGCGCAATCTCTTCCCCGAGGCCGCGCCGCCGGTGCCGGTGGTGGAGGGCGCGGCATGAGCGGTGAACTCAACCTGTTCGGCGTCTATCTGCACGCGGAGCTGGTGACCAGCGCCATCGCGCTGGCGCTGACCCTGGTCCTCAACCGGGTGCTGATCCACCTCGGTCTCTATCGTCATCTCTGGCACCAGGCCCTGTTCGAGGTCGCCGTGTTCGTGATCCTCTGGGCCCTGGTGGTGAAACTCTCCTCATCCTGGTTGCTATGACTCAAGCCTTTCTGTTCCCGTCCGCCACCTGGCAGCGCATCCGCCGGGTCGGCCTGACCCTCGCCGCCGTCGCGCTCGCGCTCCTCGCCGGCCAACGGCTGTGGATCCACTATCAGGTCGAGCCCTGGACCCCCGACGGGCGGGTGCGCGCGGATATCGTGCGTATCACCCCGGATGTCTCCGGGTTGGTCACCGAGGTCTTCGTCACCAACGACCAGCGGGTGGAGGAGGGCGACCCGTTGTTCCAGATCGATCGTCGACGCTATGTGCTGGCGCTGCGCGAGACCGCCGCCGAGATGCTGGCGCGACGGACCGATATGGAGCAGGCGCGGCGCGATGCCGAGCGCGCGCTGGCGCTCGGCGACGTCATCTCGACGGAGGACCGCGAGGACAGCCTGTCGCGCCAGATCCTCGCCGAGGCGGCGTTGACCCGCGCCGAGGTGGCGCGCGATCTGGCCTCGCTCGATCTCGCCCGCACCACGGTGCGCGCCCCGACCGATGGGGTGCTGTCGGACTTCGCGCTGCGCGTCGGCGACTATGTCACCGCAGGCACGCCGGTGCTGGCGTTGATCGATGCCCGCTCCTACCGGGTCGAGGGTTATTTCGAGGAGACCAAGCTGAGCCGGATCGAGGTCGGCCAGCCCGCACTGGTGCGGCTGATGGGCGAGCAGCGCACCCTGAGCGGTCATGTCCAGAGCATCGCCATGGGCATCGAGGATCGCGATCGCGGTGCCGGCGACAGCCTGCTGCCCGATGTCAATCCCACCTTCAGCTGGGTGCGTCTGGCCCAGCGCGTGCCGGTGCGCATCCGCCTCGACGCCCTGCCCGAGGACGGACTGGTGGTGGGACGCACCGCGACGGTGATCGTGTTGCCGTTCGACCAGACGGCGCGACGATGACCGACCCTTCCGCGGCGTGATCGGTCTCTACCGGAGTTGACGCGGCGCCGTCCGTGATCGCTGTCGTGCGCTCAGGTGTCAGTGTCGGCCCTGGTTGCCGTCCGCGGCTGTCCGCGCTCGCGCGCCCGTGCGTCGCGCAGGCTGTAGAGACAGCCGCAATAGGTCTGCTGATAGAAATCGAGTTCGCGCACCAGCTGGTTGCGCCGCTCGGTGAGCCCCTGCTTGCGCCAGTTGCGCGCCCAGTAGTGGACGCCGGGGTTGGCGGCGGCGGCCGCCGCGCCGGCGGCGTCGATCTGGGCCAGATCCTTCCAGCGCGAGGTCGACAGGGTGGTGGCGAAGAGGGTCAGTCCCTGGGCCGCGGCCTCGGCGGCGGTGGCGCGTAGCCGCTGGTCGAAGCAGCGCGCGCAGCGCGCGCCGCGCTCGGGTTCCTGTTCGAGCCCGCGCATCCGCGCGACCCAGTCGGCGGGGTCGTAGTCGGCATCGATGAAGCGCAGCCCCAAGCGCTCGGCGTGGGCGATGGTCTCGGCCTTGCGCAGCCGGTACTCGCGCTCGGGGTGGATGTTGGGGTTGAAGTAATAGAGCACCGGGGTGATGCCGTTGTCGAGCAGACACTCGACGATCGCCGTCGAGCAGGGCGCGCAGCAGGTGTGGAGCAGGAGTTGGTCGGTTGCGACCGGTGGGGTCAGTGAGACGCGTGGCGGCATGGGGTCAGTGTTCCTGGTGACGGCAGTGGCTGTGATCGGCGAGCACCTCGAGCACCCGGCAGTGGTCGTCGCAGGCGCGGTCGCAGTCCGCGAGCATCTGGCTGATCTCGTCGCGCAGCGCGGTGAGACGCGCGATGCGCTGGTCGATCTGGTCGAGATGGGCGCGGGCGATGGCGTCGGCGCGATGACAGGGCGGCTCGCCGTCGCCCTCGAGCGCGAGCAGCGCGCGGATCGCGGGGATGTCGAAGCCGAGTTCGCGGGCGTGACGGATGAAGCGCAGCCGTTGCACCGCCTCTTGCGGGTAGCGACGGCGGTTGCTCGCGGTGCGCGCAGGGGCGGGCAGCAGCCCGATCTCCTCGTAGTAACGGATGGTCGGGACCTTGACCTCGGTCGCGCGGGAGAGCTCACCGATTCCAAGCATGATTCTGATTCTCACTTGATGCTCTAGTCACTAGAGATTGTAGCCTCATCGATGACGACAGGATTGTATCGATGAGGTGAATCTGAAGATGTCTAGCCAAACTGTCGGGGCGCCGCTGACGGTGCCCGTGGAGACCCGGTTGCGGGTCGATGGGATGGATTGCGGGGCCTGCGCGAGCCGGGTGGAGACGGCGCTCGGTCGGTTGCCCGAGGTGCGCGCGGTGACGGTCTCGCTCGCCACCGCCGAGGTGCGGGTCGAGCATCTGCCCGGGATCGAGCGGGCGCGACTCGCCGAGACCCTGTCGCGCCTCGGCTTCACGCCACGCGAGACCGCATCGACCGAGGCCACGGCCTGCGGCTGCGGCGCGGCGGCCTGTGCCGCCCCGGAGGCGCCGCCGAGGGGCGCCGATCGGCCGACGCCCTGGTGGCGCAGTCGTCAGGGGCTGCTCACCCTCGGCACCGGGGCGCTGATGCTCACCGCCTATGGCGCGGCGAGCCTGTTCCCGGCCTTCGAGCGCCCGATCTTCCTCGCCGCGGTGCTGCTCGGCCTGGTCCCGGTGGCGCGGCGCGCCTGGGCGGCGGCTCGGCTCGGCTCGCCGCTGTCGATCGAGACGCTGATGAGTCTGGCGGCGCTCGCCGCGGTGGCCGTCGGCGCCGAGGCCGAGGCGGCGGCGGTGCTGTTCCTGTTCCAGGTCGGTGAGTCGCTCGAGGGGCTGGCGGCGCGGCGCTCGCGCGCCGGGATCGGTGCCCTGATCGAGCTGTTGCCGCGCAACGCGCGCCGGCTGCGCGCCGACGGTACGCTGGAGACGGTCGCCGCCGAGCGGTTGCGAGTCGATGATCGCATCGAGGTCCACCCCGGCGAGCGCATCCCCGCCGACGGCGAGGTGCTGGAGGGGGTCGGCGGCGTCGACGAGTCGCCGCTCAGCGGCGAGAGCCTGCCCCAGCTCAGGCGTCCGGGCGATGCGGTGTTCGCCGGCAGCGTCAACCTGGAGAGCCGGTTGCGGTTGCGCGTCACCGCCGATGCCGCCGACAACACCATCGCGCGGATCACCCGGTTGGTGCGCGAGGCGCAGGCGCGCAAGGCGCCGAGCGCGCGTTTCATCGAGCGTTTCGCCCGCGTCTACACCCCGCTGGTGGTGCTCTTCGCCACCCTGGTGGCGGTGGTGCCGCCGCTGTTCCTGGGCGCGCTCTGGTCGGAGTGGGTGTATCGCGGCGCGGCGATCCTGTTGATCGGTTGCCCCTGCGCCTTGGTGATCTCGACCCCGGCTGCGATCGCCGCCGGGCTGGCCGCCGGGGCGCGTCAGGGGTTGCTGATGAAGGGCGGGGCGGTGCTCGAGGGGCTGGCGCGGATCACCCGGGTGGCCTTCGACAAGACCGGCACCCTGACCCTGGGCCAGCCCCGGGTGACCGAGGTGGTCGTCCTGGAGGGTGAGCGCGCGCGCCTGCTCGAGTGTGCCGCCGCACTCAGTCAGGGCTCGTCGCACCCGTTGTCGCGAGCAATCCTCGCCCACGCCGAGGCGGCGGGACTCGCCGCCGTCGCGCCCGAGCGCGTGCGCGCGCTCGCCGGTCGCGGGGTGGGTGGCGAGATCGAGGGGCGTGAGTGCTTCCTCGGTTCGCTGACGGCGGCGCGCGAGCTGATCGGCGGCGATGCTTCCGGGCTGATCGTCGCCGCCGAGTCGCAGCAGGCACTGGGGCGAAGCCTCTCGGTGGTGGTCGAGGACGGGCGTGCGCTCGGGCTGATCGCGATGCACGATGCGCCGCGTGAGGATGCCGCCGCCGGCATCGCGGCGCTCGACCGGCTGGGGATCGGCGCCCTGGTGCTCAGTGGCGATCAGCGCCCGGCGGTCGCGGCCCTGGCCGGGCCGCTGGGCATCGAGGCCCACGCCGGGTTGTTGCCCGAGGACAAGCAACGGCTGGTGAGCGAGCTGCAGGAGTCCGGCGAGCGGGTCGCCAAGGTCGGCGACGGCATCAACGACGCCCCGGCGCTGGCGGCCGCCGAGATCGGCATCGCCATGGGCGGCGGCACCGAGGTGGCGCTGGAAACGGCCGACGCCGCCAGCCTGCATGCTCGGGTCGGTGATGTCGCGGCGATGGTGCGGCTGTCGCGCCGCACCCTGCGGGTGATCCGCCAGAACGTCGCCCTCGCCATCGGGCTCAAGCTCGGGCTGATGGTCACCACCCTGCTCGGCGTGACCGGGCTGTGGCCGGCGGTGCTCGCCGATACCGGCGCCACCGTGCTGGTGACCGCCAACTCGCTGCGACTGCTGCGGGCGCGGGTCGTCGAGCCGACGGCGGCAGGGGCCTCGGGCCGTCAGGAGGCCAGTGGTGCGAAGCCGGACGAATGCTGCCGGGACGGCGACCAGTCGCCAGCGGCCAGCCTCCAGTAGGACAGAGCGCCTTTCCGTAAGCCGGGCAAAGCGCAGCGTGCCCGGCGAAGGGGTTGAGGTCTCTGGTGTGGGCCTGGACTGCCGGGGCAGCTAGCCGTCAGCGGCCAGCGGCCAGCGATCAGCGATCAGCGATCAGCGGCCAGCCTCCAGCCTCCAGCCTCCAGTCGGAGCGGGTCTCCCTGTCACCGGTCGGTGATCGCGAGCGGTCGAGGTGCGTTAGCTGTCATCGCAGTCGAATCCCCAACCCCCTTTGGACAAAGGCAGCGTGTCGGGCGCAGAGCAGGCGAGGCGTGCGGCTGGCCGCTGACGGCTGAAGGCTGGAATCCCTCCCGCCTTCGCGCCCTTCGCGGCTTTGCGGTTCAATCTCTTGGCGGCTGGCGGCTGGCGGCTGGCGGCTGGCGGCTGGCGGCTGGCGGCTGGCGGCTGGCGGCTGGCGGCTGGCGGCTGGCGGCTGGCGGCTGGAATCTCTCCCGCCTTCGCGTCCGTTGCGGCTTTGCGGTTCGAATCAGCCTCCGGCCCCTCGTTGATTGCGAGCGCCCGTGGCGCCGGGTGTCGTCGCCGTCGAATCCCCCAACACCCTTTGTCCAAAGGGGCTTGAGAGCAGCGGGCTTGTGGGGCGGAGCGCAGAGGAGGCGTG
Organism: Marichromatium sp. AB32; assembly: GCF_003718675.1. Taxonomy (NCBI): domain Bacteria; kingdom Pseudomonadati; phylum Pseudomonadota; class Gammaproteobacteria; order Chromatiales; family Chromatiaceae; genus Marichromatium; species Marichromatium sp. AB32. Next base: position 27,499 of record NZ_RHFJ01000034.1, on the reverse strand, counting down.
TGGCTGGTCGCTGGTGGCTGAAGGCTGGAATCTCTCCCGCCTTCGCGCCCTTCGCGGCTTTGCGGTTCAATCTCTTGGCGGCTGGACGAGAAACGGCCAACCGCACTGCGGTTGGCCGTTGTGGTTGAGGTGGTGGTGAGGGGCGCGGGTCAGCGGATGCGCGTGCGGGTGCGTCTGACCGGGACGGTCTGGCGGGCACGGCGCCGGGCATGCTGGAGCTGCCAGGCCATGGCGCCCAGGGCGCCGGTGAAGAGCGCCAGCTGGAGTGTCGTCAGGAGTGCCTCGCTCATTGGGCTGTCCTCGCGTGGTCGTGGGTCATATTGCCGGGCGACCAGCGCGCCCGACCCTCGTTGTCGAGAATCGGGCTTTTCGCGGCCCGGTTCAAGGGGGCAAAAACCCTTAGCCGTCCGGGGTGAGACCCGGGTCGCGTCCTCAGGCTACACGCCGGTGCCGCGCGCGCAGTGTCTCGGCGCGGCGCGGGCGAGCGCGCAGCGGGCGGGATCGTGGCGGCCCGCGGCGGCGTGGTGCCGCTGCCGGTCGGGTCAGTAGCTGATCACCACGGTGTCCTCGGCGCTCATCGCCGCGAGGCTGCGTGCGCAGTCGACCTTGACGGTACCGGGGAGCATGTCGGCCATCTCCAGTCCGGCCTTGCGCAGACACATGCCGCAGAGCATCACCTCGGCCCCGGCGTCGATCAGCGCGACGAGCTGGCCGCGCAGGTCGTCGGGGGCGCCGCCGGCACGGTCGGTGGCGAAGCCCTGCTGGGCGAGATAGACGCCGCGTACGTTGAGGAAGACGGTGACGGCGTAGCCGGCCTCGAGCGCCCGGGTGGCGTGGCCGAGCGCCATGCCGGCGCGCCAGGCCTCGTCGCTGGTGAGGTTGTAGAAGACGTGACGATCGGGGGCGGCGAGGGCGCTGGCGGGGATGCTGAGCAGCAGTGCGATGAGTAGCGCGCCGAGGCGCGTGGTGCGAGCGGACATGGTTCGACCTCGTCGTGGTTGGGATCCTGCAGCGGCGCGCCCCTGTGGGCGCGCCGGCCCTGTCAGTCCTCGTCCTGCTGCTCGTCGCGCCGTCGGCGCAGCAGGTAGATGTCCATCTGCCAGCCCTTCTCGGCCTTGAGTTCGGCGCGGGCGCGCAGCGCCTCGTCGACCACCTCGTCGAGCGGTCCGGCGACCAGGCGCTCGTCAGCGGTGCCGACCAGCCCGCCCCAGTAGAGATCCATGTCCTGGCCGGTGAAGCGCTGGTAGGAGGCGTTGTAGTCGAGCATCACCACGGCGTTGTCGAGCGTGGCCGGGTCGCAGTGCTCGGCATGGCGTCCGGTGGTGATGGTGATCGCCTCGCCGACGCGGTTGAGCGGGATCTTGTGCCGGGCGGTGAGCACCTGGACCGAGGTGATCCCGGGGATGACCTCGAAGCGCAGCTGCTCTGGCTGCTCGGCGACCAGCTCGGTGATGTTGGTGATGGTCTGGTCGTAGAGCGCGGGGTCGCCCCACAGCAGGAAGGCGCCGGACTGGCCGTCGGCCAGCTCGCGCTCGATCAGCTCGGCGAAGATCTCGCGCTTGCGCTGGTGCCAGCGGCGCACGCCTTCCTTGTAGTCGCCGTTCTCGATGGTGCGCTGGGGGCTCTCGGCGATGACCACCCGGTAACTGCCGGGCTCGCAGTGCGCGTCGAGGATCTGGTGGCGCAGTGCGAGCAGATCCTCCTTGCCGCGCCCGGCCTTGTCGAGCATGAAGAAGACATCGGTCTTCCGCATGGTCTCGATCGCCTGCAGGGTGAGATATTTCGGGTCCCCCGGACCCATGCCGATGAGATAGAGCGTCTTCATGTGTATAACCAGCGACCAACCTGGCCTCGCGGCCGGAGTGACGGACTGTCTGGCCCCATGATCTGGTGTGGTGCCAGCCAACCGCGTCGGCGGTGGCCGATGGTAGCAGTATCCTCGCCGGACAGTCAGCCGTATCGGTCGTGGCGCATTCTGGGATCCGTTGGTAAGATGCCTGCCCGACGTAGAACCGGCTTTTTGCAGACATGATGCGGGCGAGAATTTTTCCCACAAGGGTTTTGTGGTTGCCAGCGCCGAAGGGGCTGACGCATGCTCGCGGATCGTGGTCGATGCTTGCCCTTGCGTCATCTACTACTACACCGACTGTTTCGAATTTGGCCAAGCGCTCGCCCGTCACAGGACTCCCGTCATGATCGTTCGTCATCGCACGCCGTCGAGCGAGCCGTTCGCCCCGGCCCCGTCGCGCTGCGCCGGTCGACGGTGTCTGTGCCAACTGTCGCAGTCTGGCGGGGCTTCACTACACTCAGCAGAGCCCAGCTGAGTCCGACGATCGAGATAACCCGGAGCTGACAATGCGAATCCTTTTTGTCCACCCCAACTATAGCGCCGGTGCCGCCGATATCGCCGGCAACTGGTCGCCGGCGTGGGTTGCCTATGTGGCTGGCTATCTGAAGTCCGGTGGCTACGAGGACTACCACTTCATCGACGCCATGGTGGACAAGCTCGACGACGATCAGCTGCGTGCCGCCATCCGGGAGATCGAGCCCGATATCATCGCCACCACCGCGATGACGCCGATGATCTACGCCGCGCAGCGCCTGCTGCAGGTTGCCAAGGAAGAGCGCCCGCAGGCCCTCACCGTGCTCGGCGGCATCCACGCCACCTTCATGTTCCAGCAGGTACTCGAAGAGGCGCCCTGGATCGACGCCATCGTGCGCGGCGAGGGCGAGGCGGTCACCCTCAACCTGGTGCGCAGCATCGATCAGACCGGCTGGCCGGGTGATCGCGACAAGGTCAAGGGTATCGCCTTCCTCGGCGACGACGGCGAGGTGGTCGCCACCCCGGCCGAGCCCTCGATCAAGGACGTCGACTCGATCTGGCCGGACTGGGGCATCCTCGACTGGCAGAAGTACATCTACATCCCGCTCGGGGTGCCGGTGGCCACGCCCAACATGGCGCGCGGCTGTCCCTTCACCTGCAGCTTCTGCTCGCAGTGGAAGTTCTGGCGCGACTACCGCGTGCGCGATCCCAAGCGCGTGGTCGACGAGATCGAGGAGCTGGTCAAGGTCCACGGCGTCGGCTTCTTCATCCTTGCCGACGAAGAACCGCAGATCAACAAGAACAAGTTCGTCGCCTTCTGTCAGGAGCTGATCGACCGCGATCTCGGTATCCACTGGGGCATCAACACCCGTGTGACCGACGTCATGCGTGACGAGGAGCTGCTGCCCTTCTACCGCAAGGCCGGTCTGGTGCACGTCTCGCTCGGCACCGAGGCGGCCGCGCAGCTCAACCTCGACCGCTTCGTCAAGGAGACCACGGTCGCGCAGAACAAGCGCGCGATCCAGCTGCTCCAGGAGAACGGCATCGTCACCGAGGCGCAGTTCATCGTCGGTCTCGAGAACGAGACCCGCGAGACCCTGGAAGAGACCTATCAGATGGTCATGGACTGGGGCGCGGACATGGCCAACTGGTCGATGTACACCCCCTGGCCGTTCGCCGACATGTTCACCGAGATGAGCGATCGGGTGGAGGTCTTCGACTACTCGAAGTACAACTTCGTCTCGCCGATCATGAAGCCCGACAACATCGATCGCGCCGAGCTGCTCGACGGGGTCATGGCCAACTACCGACGCTTCTACATGAAGCGGATGTTCTTCCAGTACCCCTGGGTGCGCGACCCCTTCCGTCGCAAGTACCTGATCGGCTGCATCAAGGCCTTCCTCAAGAGCGCCATGGAGCGTCGCTTCTACCAGCTCGGCAAGCAGAACTACTGGGGGCCGATGTTCAAGAAGCTGATCAAGTTCGACTACGACAAGAGCCGCGCCAAGATCGTCGAGCCGGATCACAACGCCTGGAAGAAGGCGCCGCCGGCCAAGCGTCCGGCGGTCTCGGCCACCGGTGCCGCGCCTCAGGCCTGCGCCGGGCCCAAGGCCTGTGGCGGTGGCGATCAGCAGATGACCGAGGAGCAGGTCAAGCAGTACGAGAACGCTTGATCCGCGACTTGGTCGACGCGGGCGGGTGGACGGTCGCGGCCGTTCCGTCCGCTCGCGCCGCATAGGCAATCAGCGGCCCGCTTCGTCGCACGACGAACGCGGGCCGTGTCGTTCAGAGATTCATCGCATGACCGATTCCGCACCGACGATCAAGATCGACCTCCCGCCGCTGCGCGACAGCGGCCCGCGCCGTGCCCGCACGCTGATGATCCAGGGCACCGCCTCGGACGTCGGCAAGAGCATGCTGGTCGCCGGCCTGTGCCGCGCCTATGCCCGCCGCGGCCTGGTGGTGCGCCCGTTCAAGGCGCAGAACATGAGCAACAACGCGGCGGTCACCATCGACACCGACGCCGCCCCCGGCCCCGACGGCGAGCAGCCGCGCGGCGAGATCGGTCGCGCCCAGGCACTGCAGGCGCGCGCCTGTGGAGTGGCGCCCTCGATCCACATGAACCCGGTGCTGCTCAAGCCGCAGAGCAACGTCGGCTCCCAGGTGGTGCTGCGCGGACGCGCGCTCGGCAACTGTCCGGCGCGGGTCTATCACGAGATGCGCCAGGGGCTGATGCCGGCGGTGCTCGACAGCTTCGAGCGGCTCTGCGCCGAGGCCGATCTGGTGCTGGTCGAGGGCGCCGGCAGCGGCGCCGAGGTCTATCTGCGCGACTGCGACATCACCAACATGCACTTCGCCGAGCGCGCCGAGGTGCCGGTGGTGGTGCTCGGCGATCTCGACAAGGGCGGCACCATGGCCTCGCTGGTCGGCACCTGGCTGCTGCTCGATGAGGCCGACCGCGAGCGGGTGGTGGGCTACATCGTCAACAAGTTCCGTGGCGACTTCTCGCTGTTCGAGCCTGCCTGCGAGACCATCACCGAGATCACCGGCTGGCCCTTCCGGGGCGTGCTGCGCTGGTTCGAGGGGGCGGGGCGGTTGCCCGCCGAGGACTCGCTGGCGCTCGAACGCCCGGCCGAGACCAGCGGCGGCGTGCTCAACGTCGCCATCCCGCGGCTGTCGCGGGTGGCCAACTTCGACGACATGGACCCGCTGGCCGCCGAGCCGAGCGTCAACCTGCGCTGGATCCAGCCGGGCGAGGCGATCCCCGCCGAGACCGACGTGGTGATCCTGCCCGGCTCCAAGGCCACCCGCGCCGATCTCGACTGTCTGCGCCGCGAGGGCTGGGACGTCGACATCATCGCCCATGTGCGCCGTGGCGGTCGGGTGGTGGGGCTGTGCGCCGGTTACCAGATGCTCGGGCGCGTGGTGCGCGACCCCCAGGGCATCGAGGGCGAGCCGGGCGAGACCCCCGGGCTCGGGCTGCTCGACATCGAGACCGAGATCGGCGGCGACAAGCGACTGATCGAGATCGATGGCCGCGACCAGCGCAGCGGCTGTCGCCTCACCGGCTACGAGATGCACATGGGGCGCACCGCCGGGGCCGGGCTCGAACACCCCTGGCTGATGCTCGACGACGGCCAGGGCGGGGTGCGCGCCGAGGGCGCGATCAGCGCCGACGGGCGGGTGATGGGCGGTTATGTCCACGGCATCTTCGGTGGTGACGCGTTCCGCGCCCACTGGCTCGACCAGGTCGGCGCCCAGGCGGCGCGGATCGACTTCGAGGCACGCATCGAGGCCGCGCTCGATGCCCTGGCCGACCACTGCGAGGCCAATCTCGATCTCGACGCCCTGCTGACACTGGCGCGCTGAAGCGGAGGGGCGTCGTGACCGAACCCAAGGAGCTGACCGACAACCCGTCCTTCAAGGGTTTCACCAACCACGACTGCCCCTTCTACCCCTGTCATCCCGGGGTGCGGCGAACGTTCAACTGTCTGTTCTGCTACTGCCCGTTGATCGCCTACGACTGTCCCGGTCCTTACCGGATCTACACCGACCGTCACGGCAACCGGCGCAAGGACTGCACCGACTGCCGCCTGCCGCACGAGGGCTATCACTCCGCCTGGTCGTTCATCCAGAAGTGGCTCGACGACCCCCGGCCCTGGTGTGGCGAGCCGCAGCAGCGCTATCGTCGACGCGATCCCTCCTAGCCGTTGGCGAGCGCGGTGGCCGATGGCTGTTGCTCCTGCAGCGCCTGCCGCACCGCCGTGAGCAGCTCCCCCGAGCGCCTGATCCAGTCTTCGAGCCGGCTCGATCGTTCGCCGGCGCGACGCAGTGTCTCCAGCCGCAATCGTCGCAGCCTGAACAGCGCCTCGCGCAGCAACTGCTCCTGTTCGAGCCGTATCTGCTGATCGTCGCCGAGTAGTTCGGGGTCTGACCCCATGGCGCCGGGAGCGAGGCCCGCGCGCACCAGCATCAGCCTGATCTCCGCCAGTCCGGGGCTGAGCAGTCGATCGCCGGCATCCGGTGGCTCGACGACCTCCCAGAGCGTATCGAGCGCGCTGAGCAGTCGTTCGGTCTCGAGGCGCGGCGACGGCGCCGGCAGCCACTCCACGCGTTCGCGCATCCCCTCGATCAGCTGCCCGATCAGGGCGCGATCGAAGCCCGCATCCTGGGTCTTGGCGATGGTGAGCAGCTCGTGCGCTCCCAGCCGCTGACTGGTGGAGACGATGAACTCGGTGAAGGCGAGCAGGATGCCGAGTCGGCTGAGGTCCTTGCCGCGTCGGCCATGAGGGTAGCCGCTGCCGTCGAGGCGTTCGTGATGTTCGAGTACCGCGCGCGCGATCCGTCCGCGGGTCTGTGGCTCGCCCTCGAGGATCAGCGCGCCGATCCGTGGGTGGGCATAGAACTGACTCCAGTGCTCGGGATGCAGGGGCTGCGAGGGAGCCAGCGAGGCGGCCTCGAGATGGAGGATGCCGATGTCGTGACAGAGCGCGGCCAACGCCAGACGCTCCTGGTCGCGAGGCTCCAGGGCGCGTGCGCTGGCCAACGCATCGGCCGCAAGCAGGGTGGCGACCCCATGCTCGAACAGCGCCGGGTTGAGATGACGGGCAACGGCGAGCTTGTTGCCGAGCACGCCGGGTGGATCGATCCGCGCGGCGGTGCGGCGCGGGTCGTGGTGCGGTCCGCCGAGACAGGCGATCAGTGCCGCCAGGGTCGGGTCCCGATCGAGCAGGCGCGCGATGGTCTCGAGCAAGGTGGTGCGATCGACCCGCTCGGCGAGGCGAGTGGTGCGGTCGATCGGTTCGAGCAGCTTGTGGCGCAGCAATCGCTCCAGCACCGAGCGATCGATCCGCGCGCCACGGGCCAGCAACTTGCTGCCATTGGCCGCGCGGATATCGGCGCTGGCGGCGATCGGCTGTGTGTCACCGAGGGTGGTGAGACGACGGATATAGACCGACTCGTCGAGCGTCATCGCGAGCCGTCCGGCAGACGGTGAGCGGCGTGGGGCACTGAGTGAACATCCATGTTGCAGCATTGCGTGCGGCCCCGATCCGGGCCGTGTCAACACGCGAGCGCATACCGCCTGGGACGGCGCTCCATACCCCATCCTAACACCAGATGTTGATCTGGTGCGTCTCCAGCGCCACGCCGCTGGGTGAGGTCTGTCGGCTCTCATAGGGGGTGTCGTCCATGCCAGACATCCCCAAGATCTGTTTAGAGGCTGCTCGTTATCCCTTGAGGGGATTCGTAACGCATCTATCACGCAATGGAAAAGACTCGCGACCTATCTCATAATCCTTTTTCGGGATTCGTAATTCTCAAGCAACTGATGAAGATGGCAGGCGTGCTAGAATCATAATTCCTTATAGGATTTCGTAACCATCACCGCAGTCGGGACCGACACAGTTACCGTCTCCCTAATAGCCCCTTATAGATATTCGTAACCGGATTTCCTCGGCAGTCAATCTGACCCGCCTGAAACTCATAATCCCTTATAGGGATTCGTAACGCTCGTCGCCGAGCTGCCCGAGAATCTGGCAGACATCTCATAACCCCTTATAGGGATTCGTAACATCGAGGCCCTCGCCGCGCCCGCTGCGATAGAGCGCCTCATAACCCCTTATAGGGATTCGTAACGCTGCGAAGCAGCATTGCCGACGCGCTGGCGTCCAGCTCATAACCCCTTATAGGGATTCGTAACCAACATGTACCAGCGCAGCGCCAACGTGATGCTCGGCTCATAAACCCTTATAGGGATTCGTAACACTCGCCAATCGGCTTATGCGCGTCGCTGCGCGTCTCTCATAAACCCTTATAGGGGTTCGTAACGAGCCGTCGCCGCAGACGATAGCGGCGCGATCGCTCCTCATAACCCCTTATAGGGATTCGTAACGGGCGCTGTCGCCAGCACGCCGGGCGGCGTACTGGTCTCATAACCCCTTATAGGGATTCGTAACGTCCCAGAGCTGCACCGTTTGGCGTTGCGGCGGCGGCTCATAACCCCTTATAGGGATTCGTAACGACCGGTCAGAGCTCGGATCTCGGCATGCACGGCCTGCTCATAACCCCTTATAGGGATTCGTAACGTCGTCTGTCTGCTGTTCGAGGGCGGCGAGACGCTTCTCATAACCCCTTATAGGGATTCGTAACGAGATCAGTACAAACCAGATCACGAATTCGAATGATCTCATAACCCCTTATAGGGATTCGTAACGGCGGCGACACGGGCGGCGACACAGGCGGCGACACGCTCATAACCCCTTATAGGGATTCGTAACCAGAGAGGTCTCTGTCGCGCCCAAGGCGCTCGACGACTCATAACCCCTTTAGGGATTCGTAACGCCGATGGCCGCCAGCTATACCGCGCCGCCGACGGTCTCATAACCCCTTATAGGGATTCGTAACGTGGCGCCGGTAGGTGCGCAGGGTGATGCCCATGTTCTCATAACCCCTTATAGGGATTCGTAACGGCCGATTTCATGACCACGACGCGCTCGACGTCCGACTCATAACCCCTTATAGGGATTCGTAACGCGCCCCTCTATCCGCTCGGCGCGCCGTATGCCGCCCTCATAACCCCTTATAGGGATTCGTAACGCACCACCTCCGGTATCCGGTTTACCGGATACAGGACTCATAACCCCTTATAGGGATTCGTAACCGTCGCCGAAGTACTTGCTCGCATCGAACACCGCGCCTCATAACCCCTTATAGGGATTCGTAACTCGCTGAGTCGAGCTATCGAGTCCTGCTGCGCTGGGCCTCATAACCCCTTATAGGGATTCGTAACGCGGATGGTGGTGTTTTCGACGCCGAGCGCGCCGATCTCATAACCCCTTATAGGGATTCGTAACCTCCACGTGAGCCGCACGCCGGAGACGCGGGCGGCATCTCATAACCCCTTATAGGGATTCGTAACGTTTGTGCAGCGCCTGGGCGAGATGGATCAGCCACGCTCATAACCCCTTATAGGGATTCGTAACGGCCCACGTCATCACCACCAGCCCGAGCGACATGATCTCATAACCCCTTATAGGGATTCGTAACGAGCAACCAACACACTCCCGGGCCGTGGATCACGGACTCATAACCCCTTATAGGGATTCTTAACGAGGCACTGCCCGCACTCGACCTGGCTGCCGGTCAGCTCATAACCCCTTATAGGGATTCGTAACCTGGCCCTCGGAGTCGCGCAGCTGGATGTTGTAGCCTCATAACCCCTTATAGGGATTCGTAACGTGCGGCATCAACGCTAAAACCGCGCGCCAGGAAAGCTCATAACCCATTATAGGGATTCGTAACCGCGCTCCGTGCGCTTCGCGAGGCCGGGCGGATCGACTCATAACCCCTTATAGGGATTCGTAACGCTGGGGGCGGTGATGGTTGCCGCCGGTGGGCGCGGCTCATAACCCCTTATAGGGATTCGTAACCGCGCCGGAGGCGACGGGGCCGGACGGGGCGCGTCGCTCATAACCCCTTATAGGGATTCGTAACCGTGGCGCTGCCGGTCGCGGCGGTCCAGTCGGCCAGCTCATAACCCCTTATAGGGATTCGTAACGTCGCCGGTGCCGAACGCCATATCGAACTCGAGGGGCTCATAACCCCTTATAGGGATTCGTAACACCGGTCTCCACGAGCGCATCGCCGCCCCCATCGCCCTCATAACCCCTTATAGGGATTCGTAACCCGGAGGGCCTGAACCCCCTGCCGGGCCTCGGCGACCTCATAACCCCTTATAGGGATTCGTAACGATACCGTGTATCGCCGCCTGGACGGATTGGTGATCCTCATAACCCCTTATAGGGATTCGTAACGGCGCTATCGAGCGCGGCAGCACTGGCGGACGTGAGCTCATAACCCCTTATAGGGATTCGTAACTCATCCGCGTGCAGGTGGACCAGCCGACGTTGCTGTCTCATAACCCCTTATAGGGATTCGTAACGCACTATCGGGTCGCTCGGTCTGGCGAGGTCGTCGAGCTCATAACCCCTTATAGGGATTCGTAACTCGGACCAATCCGCCAGATAGGCGGCGTCAGACTCCCTCATAACCCCTTATAGGGATTCGTAACAGGAGGCCCTGGTCGCCTCCCTTGAGGACTGACGTACTCATAACCCCTTATAGGGATTCGTAACCGGCGCGGGCCTCGGGCGTGTCCTCGCCGTCGGGGACTCATAACCCCTTATAGGGATTCGTAACGGCTGAACACTTGTCGCGCCTGACCGGGCAAACCACCTCATAACCCCTTATAGGGATTCGTAACCTGCCGCGCCATCGTAGCTCGCGATATACCGCTGGATCTCATAACCCCTTATAGGGATTCGTAACAGGAGTACCGCGTACAGCGCGAGCTGCTGGTGGGGGCTCATAACCCCTTATAGGGATTCGTAACATGTTTGCCAATGAAATCGCAGGCACTCAGACAGACCTCATAACCCCTTATAGGGATTCGTAACCTGGGAGTAGTGGGCGGAAGTCGATAAGGGCGGAAGCCTCATAACCCCTTATAGGGATTCGTAACCATTCGCGGCAACCCTTCACTCGCTGCGCTCGCTCACTCATAACCCCTTATAGGGATTCGTAACCAGGCTGCGAGCGCGGCGCTGGAGCTGGCAAGCCGCTCATAACCCCTTATAGGGATTCGTAACAATGATGACGTGGATGAGTATAGCACCCGACGTTGCCTCATAACCCCTTATAGGGATTCGTAACATCAAATCAATCGAGGGAACGCAGTGACCGAGCACGCTCATAACCCCTTATAGGGATTCGTAACGATTAGCGGGAGGGCGTCGAAGAATTCGCTGATGCTCTCATAACCCCTTATAGGGATTCGTAACCAGGGTGGTGGGGTCGACCGCCAGCGGCTCCCAGTCCTCATAACCCCTTATAGGGATTCGTAACAGGATCTGGGGATCTCCCAGTGTTAGACCCGGCGGTCTCATAACCCCTTATAGGGATTCGTAACCAGCAGGGCGCGTGGTGCGCTCCGCCAATCATACACCTCATAACCCCTTATAGGGATTCGTAACGATCCCGAACAGGTCGACGACCGTCCGGGTGTACCCCTCATAACCCCTTATAGGGATTCGTAACACCAACGCTCGTGCCGACGGCAAGGCGTTGCTCGTCCTCATAACCCCTTATAGGGATTCGTAACCTTACTGATCCGGAGCACGCGAGCCCCGGGCTGTGTCTCATAACCCCTTATAGGGATTCGTAACCCGCGAGTGTCAGGGCATTGATTGCGAGCCGGGCTTTCTCATAACCCCTTATAGGGATTCGTAACGGATCGTCGGCATGGCGCAAGAAGTCAGTGAATCCGCTCATAACCCCTTATAGGGATTCGTAACGTGTGGCGGATTCGTCAAGAGTCCTGAGCCTGGTCTCTCATAACCCCTTATAGGGATTCGTAACGAACGCGATGCGGCGTCCGTCGTCATCCTCGCCCGTCTCATAACCCCTTATAGGGATTCGTAACCTGTGTCACCGCCTGTGTCACCGCCTGTACCAACCTCTCATAACCCCTTATAGGGATTCGTAACACCATCGCCGTCGCCGGTGCCGTCGCCATCTCCACCCTCATAACCCCTTATAGGGATTCGTAACGGACATGGCCTCTCGCCTCGGCGCCAACCCGCTGATCTCATAACCCCTTATAGGGATTCGTAACATGGCTCAACCCTTCGCCCGCGCCCTGCTCGCCGACCTCATAACCCCTTATAGGGATTCGTAACTTGTCTTTGACGCCCTGCCACAAGGCGCCAAACCAGCTCATAACCCCTTATAGGGATTCGTAACGTAGGCGTTGACGCCCTCGGTCACGTCCTCAACGTACTCATAACCCCTTATAGGGATTCGTAACCGCCGCCGCGCCGCTGTCACCCCTCCCTTTTCGTGGCTCATAACCCCTTATAGGGATTCGTAACGTCGAAAAAGTTGTCGCCACACAGCGCCATGGCGCTCTCATAACCCCTTATAGGGATTCGTAACGTGCCCCAAGTGCGGGGCGCTCAACAGCAAGAAGGCCTCATAACCCCTTATAGGGATTCGTAACCACGGATGCTCATGTTGAGCATCGTACTCCCCGCACCTCATAACCCCTTATAGGGATTCGTAACCCCTCGATTTTGATGTGTTTCCTGTAGTGTTGAACGATGTTTGTGTTGACTTTCTTTGTGTAGAGGCTGATGGCCGTGCGTCGGAGTCTGTAGTTGGAAACTTCACAGGCGATAGAAGTCTGGGGGCTACAAGACGCCGTAATCGGTCTTGTGTCTGGTGTCCGCTTTACGACTGACTGCTCCTTTGCCGGATTTTGCCTTGATCAAGTGGGTGACCTCTACATTCTTGCGGTTTTCTGCTGTGATTTCGGTGATTCTGTCCTCTGGGAGCATGGCTGCGCTCAGCTCTTGGCGCAAGCGCACGGCTTCCGCTTCGGTCATGTCTCCAGAGAAAACAGAATATTGTTCGTGGTTGAGATAGCGCTTCAGGATTTTTCTGAAAATTCTGGTCCGTTTCGCTTCGACGTCATACGTGACGAGCATGAACATGATTAAGCCCGCCGCTTGAATGATTCGTACTCGGAAACCTCGAGAACCTGTCGTTCGAGTCCAAGTGCTTCACGATAGATCCACTGCCTGAAGCTGTGCCCGGAGTATTGCTCTTCAAGGCGTTGTGTGAACAGTTCGCTGACATGGCGACGCCCAGTCTCCGTCAGCAGGCAGACTCCCTGGTTGATGGAGAACCAGTTGTCGCCGAGCATCTTGCGGCGTGCCATGCGGAAGATGAGCATATCGGCAAGCACTGGCTTGAAGGGCTCGGAAAGGTCCAGGCTCAGTGACGCGCGTCCGTGGCCCGGGGCGTGCAGTACGCTGAAGGTCTCCTCGAGATGGGTCTTGCTTGTCTCGTGCCGGGTGACGGTATAAGTGAGCTGATTGAGGAAGGAGATCAGGCAGTTGACCGGATTGTTCGGCGGCCGTCTTACTCGCGGCGTGAAATCCAGCGCCGGATCGATGTGTCGCCAGCCGCTGTAGTACAGCTCGTGCAGGTTGCCCTCGATTCCCATCAAGGTGGGGCTGCTGTCGGCCTTGCCGATCTTGTCCATCAGACGTTGCATCTTGGTGATGATGTCACCCAGCGCCTTAATTCCTCGGTAGTGGTAGTAGCGCAGATTGGCGAGCATGTTGTGAGCCGCGCCGCGAACGATCTCCCGAGCGACGGCAATACGTTTTCGCTCGTCCAGTAACAGCTCTGCCTGCTTGAGCTTGACCATGCCCGCTGGGTTGCGGTCGAGTGGTTCGAAGCTGCCCTTGCAGTAACCGTAGTAGTCGAATACCGATAGGCGCACACCGTGCTTGCCGCACAGCGTCAACAGGCGACTGTTCAGGCGGCTCTCGCCGAGTAGTACCAGATGCCCGACTGCTTCGATCGGCAGTGAGCGCTTGCGTCCGTCGATCATGATCGACAAGGTGTTTTCGTGCTGCCTGAGTGTGGCGTTACGCGTGACGAAGAGCGTTTCCATCAGTCATACCCGCAGAAAGGTGCCAATGAACAACTGGCGCACAGGCCGATTTTCGATGCTTCGGGAACCTGCTCCGACTGGCTGAGCCGTTCGAGGGCGAGGCTGTCGTGCCAGAGCCCATCGAGCAGGGCTGGGTCGAGCGCGACTTCACGCCAGCGTCGGTTTGTCAGCACCTGTATCCGTGCCGTCCAGGCGCGCCCCGTGGCGATGGACAGCATGACTGCGTAGTAGCCGACCTGGCGGTCGACGGCGATTTGGGCTCCACCGGTTCCCTTGTTCTCGAACACGATGGCCTGCTCCCAGTCGAGCCGATCCGGGGCCAGACCGAACAGGCCGATCGTCGAACGGTCGCGTTTGTAACGGGTTTCCTGATGTGCCAGCCCGGTTGCGACGCGACAGTTCCACTGGGCGAAGTTGATCCGGTGCAGGTACATCCAGGCTCGCCGCCGACACAGGTTGATGTGCTGAAAGTGCAGTCCGTGCAGGTTCAATCGGTCGACACGCTCAGAGAACGCCGCTGACTGCGTCCAGTGAAATCTCGGGGTCATGTCCGGGTACCAGTCCGGTTAGGCGAACAAGCTTTTTCACGGCCTCCAGTGCCTGGGGGTGATCCTCCCAGTCGAATTCATAAGGGTCGATGTCTTCCAGCTCGTCACACCAGCGATTGACCAGGCGCTCATCGCAGGGCAACCTCAGGGTTCGCGTGGTGTGAGGGAAGTGGCAGATCCAGTCGCGTTTGGCGTGATGATCCTTGTCCTCGCGCCAGTAGTCGTCGAGGCCGCCCTGGATGTGGATTTCGTCGCCCGTCTCGATGCCGCGCTCGAATACCTCCGTTTCCCGTTGCAGCCAGACTTTGGGATAGTCGTATGCCTCGCCGGTATCGCTGACCACTCGGATCTTCGGCTCGATCGTGCGTAGATCGAATGCCTGGGCATGGAACAGCTTCAGCCAGTGGTTGACCTGCTCGGTCAGACCCGGTTCGTCGGCCAGTTGACGTACCCTCTGCTCCAGCCGGTAGAACGCGCCGGCGCCCTTGGGTTGGTGGGCGAGCAGGTGGCCTCGGCGGGGCTGACGGTTGCTTGCGTGCTCCAGCAGCACTGACCAATAAAGCGCGGTACACCACTTCGCCTGACTGGATAGCTGGCCGAAGGTGCTGGCGGTATTGTGAGGCGAGAACTCGGCCTGCACGGATCGGCTGAGTACTTGGGTCAGTGCCGCGATCGTGCTTCGCTCACCGGGCTGCTCCCGGACCCAGTCCACGACGGCTCGCAGCCAGGGTTTTCGCTGCTCTTCGATCCGCACAATGACGCGACCGTTCGCGCCGCGCCTGGCTGCGCGGCCGTAGCGTTGCAGGAAGCTCATTGCCTCGAAGCCCGGTTCCATGAGCATGAAATCGGCATTGCGGAAGGTCACGCCCATCTCGACGCTGGCGGTTGCCAGGATCAGGTCATAGGCGAGCGGGTCGCGTTGACGACCGATCGCGAACCCTCCTTGATGTCGGCCCTTGGCGGTGCTGTCACGCACACTGTTGATCACCAGCACCCGGGCGGGGTCGATTCCGGCCTCGGGCAGCTTGCGTGACAGCCCCGGGAGGTCCTTCTCCAGGTCGACCAGGCGGTTGTAGACGATGACGACCTGACGGCCCGCTGCCAGTTCCTCGACCACCTCGTTCAGGTGGTCGAGGATCAGGTCGTAAAGGCTTGGGGAATCGACCAGCGAGAGGCGCACGTCGCCGTGGAGCGGGCGGCCGTCCGGGACGATCCGCTCACCCAGCAGGGCGATCGCCTCTTCGGGGATGCCGATATCCACCAGGGTTGGTTTCAGGTCGAGTGGTGTCGCTGAGAGGAAGCTGATTCGCGACACCCCGAACCCTACCCGGTTGTCGAGTTGAACCGTGGCAAGGCGGGCGAACAGGGCCGCCAGACCGAATCCACGCGCCTCGATCGAGTGGAATTCGTCGAAGACGATGTGATCGAACTGCTCCAGCATGTCGAACACGCCTTCGCCCGCCTGTCCAGCCTCCACCCGGCGGCGGATCAGCAGGCCGCTGACGACCTCGGGGGTAGCGACGATCATGCCGCCATCGAAGCTGCCCAGGTCCGTCATCTGGAGCAGCCGAACCCCGTTGATGCTGGCCACGCCCTGGCTTCTCAAGATCGCCGTCTGGTCGCTGCTCCAGATCGCCACGCTTTGTGCGGCCTTCTGTCGGCTCCAACCGGCATCCTGCAGGTCGTTGATCAGCCCGTTGGCCAAGTTCTGCGCCAGTCGTCGCGTCGGTACGATGAAGAGGATACGGTGTCCACGATCGCGCAGCGCACGCTGGAAGGCGTAGCTCTTTCCGGCCCCCGTGGGGGCCTCGGCGATGCGTATCCGTGCCGGGTGCTCGATCAGGTCGCGCTGCAGCGGTGAGAGTCCATCCTCTCCCGCCGCGACGCAGTGCCTGGCGATGATCACGTCCATCGGGCGACCTCCTCTCCGGCCTGGGTGAGCGGCATCCATTCCGTGAGCTGCAAGCCGTAGAGCAGGAAGCGCTCGACCGCCAGCTCACGCCCGAATAGTGCCGCTGTCGCGGCGTTGAGCCGGACCTGCTCGATGCTGTCGTCGCGGGTGAGTTTCAGCATGCCGTTGCGATGCAGACCGATTCTGATGACGAGCGCTGTCTGGCCTGTCTCCTCGAAGGGATCAATGCCGAAGAGCGCGCCGCGGAAGACGGCCCCCGGGGGCACCTCTTGGGTCGTCCAGAATTGCTTCAGGTTGCCCTTATAGGTGACATCGCGAAGCTTTTTCTGATAACCGCCTTCCTCCTCCAGGTTGAGTCGGCGCGCCAGCGGCGGCAGCAAGCGTGGATCGTCGGCTATCAGCAGCGACGCCCGCCAGGGCATGACGCCCAGGTCACGACGGTAGTCCTTCTCCGGGAGCGCGCCGCTCGCGCGCATCCAACCCAGTGTGCCGGCCAGGCCGAACGCCAGCGCGTTGTCGCTGATGAGCTCGGGTAGGGTGGCCGTGCCACCCTGAACTGCCAGCGAGTGATAGGCGAACGGTGTCAGGGTCTCGGCACGCAGTCCGATGGCCGGGCTCATTTTCCGAACCAGCCGTCGAAGAGCTGCGCGATCTCGGTGGCGGCCTCCTTGTATTCGGCCTCGAGTCGGCCGCCAGGCTGGTTGAAGTCGTCGACGAGCTGCTCGACCCATCCCTGGACCTCCTGTCCTGGGATGACGGTTTGGTGCAGGGGGGCGAGTAGGTTGTGCAGTCGTGCGGTGGCGGTCTCGACGTCGGTCGTCTCGGCCGGATCGAAGTGCTTGATCAGTTCGTAGGGCGAGGTCTCGGCCTTCTCGAATTTATCGGCGTAGATCCCGACGCAATGGGTGCGGATGTTGATGCCGGTCACCGAGGTCTGACCGCCGTAGCTCCCGGCCATGCCGACCGACAGCAGCAGGTGCTTGAGTCCGATGGCGGGGAGCATCTTCCCGCGCGTCGAAAGCACCTGGACCATCAGCGATCCGGGGCGGATGAAGTGGCGGCTGAAGAGGTTGTCGGTGTTCTTGTTGTCCTCTGCGTCCCAGAGGGTGCCATCCTCCATCCCACGGTTGTGGAAGCTTTCGTCGACACACAGATATTTGGGCCGCAGGCTGAGCCCGTCGGAGTAGTTCACCGCGGCCCGTACCGGCAGGACCTTGTTGTCGGAGTTTGCCGAGTCGCCGAACACCAGGGTGTTCAGGTCGAAGGACTCGGAGGGCTTGGCCTTCTTGGGGATCACGGTACGGTTCTGTGGATAGCGCCCACCCGCGCCCATCGCGCGGAGGATCTGTAGTGCGCGCCCCCGTTCCGGGTATTTGAACTTGTTCGGCACCGCGCGGACGTAGGTCTCGTCGTTGAACTCGATATCGGTGATCTCTTGCTCGGCATTGCGGAAGACCACCGGCGCGATCGCCTCGCGGATCAGCACCAGGGAGATGCTCCCGAGGTTCTTGCGCTTCGGGTGCAGATAGGCGCTGTTGTCACCTTGGGTTTTCTCGAGCAGTCCGTTCAGGGGGGCGAGATAGTCGTTCAAGCGTTCCATGGGGTGGCTCCTTGCTTATGAATTGGCTGCGGCGGGTGCGTCAGTGGCCTCGGACTTGGGGCGTGGCGCGGTCAGAAACGACATGCGGTAGATACTGCCGAGGATGCGGCGGCTGCTCTGGGCAGGGGGGCGCCCCTGCATGACCCCGAACCAGACGTCGTCGACGAAGAGTTGCGCGAAGGACAGAAAGGCATCCGCCAGCGTTTCCTCGGGGCGATTCTTGGCGCTGGCGATCTTGTTCTTGCGCGCCAGGTTGGTTTCGAGTTCTCCGGCGACTGCCATGGCGAGTGATTCCGGGTCGCGTTGCCCCAGACGCCAAGCACCGATCGCCGTTTTCAGGCAGAGGTTGAAGGTCAGCATCTCCTCGTTCGTGGAGGCACTGCCGTGCGGGCGTTGCTGGATGCGGGCCGCCGCGTGTCCCAACTTGACCAATGGGGCTTCGGTGTCGCTCATGCTGTTCTCCTCGATACATTGCTCAAATTCGCGCTTGAAGCGCAGGGTGCGATCCGGCTTCCCGCTCCTGGCCGCCTCGTGCAGAGACGACCAGGTCAGGCAGATTGCGCCCAACCGTGTCGCGGGTCGCGTGTAACGGTCGAAGACCTCGAATCCCAACCCATTGGTGTCCAGAATGAGCTGGGCCGTCTCCAGGCGTTCGATGGCTGCTGGAACCTGCTCGATGCGCAGTCGACGACCGCCGATCAGGTCGGCCAGTCGGCGTGGCATGGCGTCATAGGCGAAGAAGGCCTTTTCGTTCGTTGGCAGTCCGCGAAACAGGTGCAGGGGGCGGCCGATCCGCAGCGCGCTGCGCAGCAAGAGGCGCAGCAGTGCGGTCTGCTCCTCTGTCTTCACTGGAACGCGTTCGAAGCGGGCGACACGGAAGCGCTGGCGATAGGCGCCCAGCCCCGAGTAGACCTTGCCCTTTGCCACTTGCTCGCGCGCCAGATCGAAGACCGACAGCGACTGGAAGTCACGCTCGTTGTCGAGCACGAGTCCGGCGAACAGGCCGGTCGTCGAGGACATGGACAGCAGGGTGGGAATGCCGTCCGGCCTGCCACCGGCATTGGCATGGACGACGCTGCGCAGTCGATGCTCGGCATAGGAGACTGGAGCAATGTGCGTTTCGCCGGTGGCCGAGTCGATGTTCTCGAGCCGCCCGTCTCGTCCCGAGAAGGCGGACTTCTTCACCTCGTACAGCTTGTCGGAGTCTTTGAACGTCGCATCCTTGCGCACCGGCATGTCGGTGATAAGGCAGCGTTTACCCTGGTTCGATGGGGCTGCCATGCGCTTGTTGTCGAGTCGCTCGGCAAAATGCGACACCACTGCATCGAGGCGGTCTTCTCCTTGAGCCAAGATGCTGTCACGCAGGCCGGGCTGATCGTCCGTGCCTTCCAGCCAGTGGTGCAGCAACCCACCAGTCCCCCAAATATCGGCGTACAGGTCCGGGTTGGTGGTGGCGCGCTGTGTCGCCCAGAGGCTGGTGAAGGTGCGCCGTGATGCGGCGTCCTCGATCGCGCTCAACCAGGCAGGTCGCTCCTCTCCGATGACATCGAGCACGGCCTGCTCGCGTGCGTCATAGCTCGGCAGTTGTTTCACCGCCTTGTAGTTGAGGAGCAGGGCGAGATGTGCGGCCGATCTCAGGGCGTGTTGTGCATTGCCCGACAAGGCTTCTGGGTTGGGGTAGGGGGTGATGGTCTGTCCCTGACCCTTCGGCCAGTTGGGTTCCAGACCGATGCAGCCAAGGAGTCCGTCGAGTTCTCGGGTGATGACCTCGTTGGCGAGGGTCGACTTGACCCGGAAGAGTGCGGCGAGGTCGCGCCCTTTCAGTTTCGACGAGAGAAAGTTCGTCAGTTGCTCATGGTCCGGCTGTGAGTCCAGGATTTCAGGCAGACCGCGATTCGAGACATTGATGCGGAGTCCGAAAAGCTTGCGTCCGAGAAACCGTCGCACCTTGCGGATTGCGGTGTCGCGGATCTCATTTGCTTGCGCGGCGGGAACCAGCATGACCAGCCGCCCGTCCTGATGCCCCTCGATGAGTGGCGGAACGGGTTTACAGCAGGCGGACAGGGCACGCTGCAGTTCATCGACGAGAAAGGGGTGGTGCGGATCGAACAGGTCGATCAGTGTCCAGTGACGCAGCAGGTCGCTGTCGAGTGCGCCGTCCTTGCGCAGACGCTCCAGCACCGCATCGATGCCTTCCTTGAGCCAGAGTCCGTCGAGCTTGTCGGCCAGCGCGACATAGCGCATCAAGCTCGAGAAACGCCGGGGCGGATACTCCGCCGGCGGGCTGCGATGCGCCTGGGTGGTTTCTACATGCTCGATGAGAAATCGCACCTGGTCCGCTGTCAGGGCATCGCCGGTGAACTGGTCGAGCCCGTATCGCGCCCAACGCTCGGCGATTGCCTCCAGTGACAGCAGCGTGCCACGTGGAAGACAGAGATCCTTGTCGACGTCATGCATGAAGGCGAGGGCCGCCAGGATACGCAGCTCTGCACGCAGTCCATCCAGGTCGATGTCCGGGGTACGCTCCAGGATGTCGAGCGCGGCGAAGATCAGGGCGCCACGCGTCACCGAGAGCAGGTGATCGAGCAGGGTGATGTTGGCGCTTTCGGCATAGCGCGCATTCTTGACGGGGTCGGGGTCATATCCTCCCTTGCCGCTGATGGACATGAGGTGCACGACCCGCGTGTCGATGATCTTTCCCGCGCTCAGATCCCTCTGTTTCTTCTGATCGAGCACGTGACCCTTGCGGTCTTTCAAGACGAAAGGCTCGACGACTTCGGTCATCAACGCCTGATAGACGTCTGCGGCCACTTGGCTGGCCAGGGTGAGTGAATCGCTCATCGTCCCACCCCGTCCTCGGCCAGACCGATGCAGCCGAATCCGTTGCGGGTCTTCTCGCCGAGGCCCGCATACCAGGCCAGGAGCAGGTCCTCGCGGCTGCCGGCGAGCACCAGAGGTGCGCTCATCCCGATGACGAAGGCCGAGTGTCCATTACGCATGCGTTTGGTGCTCACCAGCACCGAGTGCCGAGGGTTGGCGCGCAGGTAGAGGCTGTCGGGATGAACCTCCAAGGCGACCTCACGGCCGGCGATACGGCTCAGGCGTGTGTTGACCGCCGCAGAGAGGTCGAAGGCGTCGAGGCGTGTATGCCAACGCTTGCCGGGTACCGAGCGGTCCCGGATCGCGATGGGGGAGAGGGTGAGAACACCTAGCGTGGCTTGCTCGGGCAGCATCGGTGGTGACTCGTGCACGACGGTTGCCGAGGTGAAGTCGAGCAACTCGCCCGTTGTGGTGCGCGCATGGCGCAGTGCGCCGGTCTCGAATGCAGCCAGAATCGCGGCCAGCTCCGCGCTCGGGGTAGAGACGACCAGGGTGTGAGCCCGCCCTTGGTGCTGGTTGTGGAAGCCGAGCGGGGCAAAGGTCCACGGTTGGGCCGATGCGCCGATGACCTGATCCGGCCGGGCGCCGCTCTCGATCCAGGCGTTGATTAGGGTGTCGTGGATGAGGTCTTGATGACGGTAGTCCGCCTGCTCTCCAGGTCGAAGCTGTAAGCGAACCCTGTGCATGTCCATGGCGATATCCCTTGATGGAAGCTACACTTTGAGTGTAAGCAAAAGCATCAACCATAAGCAATGCATTGCCTGACATGAAACATGACATTATTAGGCGCTTCGCTTTCATCGAGACCCGCCTTTTATGGGGCGGCGGGTTCACCGCCAAAGAGCTTGCCCAGGAGTTCGGTATCGCTCGCCAGAATGCCCAAGGCACGATCCAGGCCTATCAACGAGAGCATCCGGGGCAGATGCGCCATGATCGACGCCTGCGTCGTCAGGTCGCGACAGAGAGCTTCGAGGCGGTCTACATTCGCGACGATGTCGCGCGATTTCTCGACTATCAGCGTGCCGTCAATCACCTCGGTTATTTCTATGAGGAGCGGGACTGGAGTGATCTGCCCTTTCAGGATGCCGACATGCTGGTCCGTCCCCTCTATGCCCCTGGCGCGCTGCGTGTCGTGCTCGAGGCGCTCCGACAGGAAAGGGCCGTGGAGATCGGCTACTGGTCGAAAAGCAGGACGCGTTCCCGCCTGATCTCACCGCATCACCTGGTGTTCGCCGACGGTCGTTATCACTTCCGGGCGTATTGCCACGACTCATCCAGGTTTCTCGATTTCGTCCTGAGCCGAGTGATGGAGGCCGCTCCAAGCGATGAGCGGGGGATGTCGAGCGAAGAGGATCATGATTGGCATTGTCAGCAAGAGCTGACCTTCGAGATCAACCCCGATTTGCCGCAGGCCGCTCAGGAAGCGCTCAGGCTGGACTTTCTTCCCGTGAACGGCGAGCTGTTGCGTGTTCCTGGCGTGCGCGTGGCGCTGCAGCACTATGTGCGGAGGCGTCTTTGCCGCAACGATTGGCGCTTCGGTGTGCCCCGGTGGGTCGAGGTCGATACGAGTTGAGTGCTGCGCGGCGTTGGACCGGTATGGCGCCGCGGTGGCGGGCGATGGGGGGCGAGACCCGCGACGACCCGGTCGGGTCGCCGTCGATCTCGCGGGCAGGGAGGGTTTTTCAGTCGAAGGGCAAGGTCAGTCGGTCGTCGATCTCGCAGGCGCCTTGCTCGCAGCCGGGGTTGGCGGTGCCGCCGCCGTCCGGGTAGTGCACGAGCGTGACCGAGAGGTGGCGCCAGTCGGTGCCGATCCGCCATTGCCTGCCCGGACCCGGCAGGGTCTGACGGCCCGGGATCAGGGTTCGACCGCGGGTTGCGGCGATGGCCGAGGTGATCGTCCGACCCCGGGTGTCGACCGGCGCGAACTCGACATGGGCGCTGCCGGCTCGGGCGTCCGCCGTCGTCGGGACGCAGAGGGTGACCGACTCGACGGCGAGCAGGTCGCCTGGCTTGGCTGCCAGCGGCTGATCGGCCTCGACCAGCCTGGCGCTGTGGTTGACCGCGACCAGCAGGGCCTCGATGGCGATGGCCGGCGGTATGTCTCCGGGGCCGCTCGTCGCTCGACACTCGACGGCCTGGGGCGCTGCTGTCGCAGCGGGTGTGCTGTCGGATGGGTGCTCCGGGTGCACCGGCGGATACAGCAGCAACCCGCTCAGGGTCAGCGCGGCGCCGATCAGCAAGGCAGCTCGCTGGCGGGCGCGGGAGAGTTCGAGCAAGCGCCCGATCCTGCCGGTCAGGGCGAGCAGCAGCAGGAGCAACCCGGCGAGGACGAGCCAGGATGCGGGATGACCGATCAGCAGCGGTGAGATGTCGAGTGTCATGTCGCAGGCTTCCCGAGCAGGGGGTCAGCTCAGCCGGCTGATCCTCAGCCGAATCTGCCCCGCGTTGTTGTCGTAATGATCCGGCGCATCATTGGCGTAGCACAGCAGCATGCCGCTTGCCGGTGGCTGGAAGCGTTCGGCCGGATGGGCGCCGAGGCGGAAGTGGTGGCGGGCGCCGCTGTCCTCTCGGATCTCGCCGACCAGCTCGAACCAGTTCGCCTCGGGGTGCTGGCGCTGGTTCTCGAACAGATGGATCACCGGGCGGAGCAGGCGGCGCAGGCCGCGCAGATCCTGTCGGTCCCAGCCGTCGGCCGAGCAGGGTGGCAGCTCGCCGTCCTGCCAGACCTGGGTCGGACTGAGTGCGAAGGTGTAGGTTGCGCCGGCCTCGAGATGGAGCCGCCAGGGCTGGTCGGCGAGATCGCGGGTGCGGGCGGCGACCTCGATCTCGACCTCCTGGCCTGGGGCGAGGTGACCGTCGGCCGGCAGTTCGGTGAGCGGGTTGGGATGGTCCTCGGCCCAGCGATCAAGGGTCGCGGCGAAGGGGGCGAGTGGCTGCGGTCGCCACCAGGCGCAGTCGCGCCAGCGCTGGCCGACGCTGGTATGGAGGTCCACCTGCTGATGCGGGGCGTGGGCATGGAGCCGGGGACGTGTCTCGCGCTGCAGGCGCGCCGGGTCGCGTTCGCCCGCGGTGTAGGGGAAGGGGATGTCGTCGTCGACGAAGATGCAGGGATCCTCGGGGGCCAGACCCTCGAGGACCGGTTCATGGTGCTTGAAGTGACGGCTGACATCGACCTCGATGTGCCGGGTGTCGCTCTCCAGACCGAGATCGCCGGCCTGCTCGAGCATCCAGCGCAGGGTGATGCTCGAGAGTCCGCGCTTGACGAAGCTGCCGCCACCGATGCAGCCGTGGTCGCCGGGAAACCAGGTCTCGCGCACCTGGGTGCGGGTCGGGTCATCGGCATCGGCGAGGGTGACCATGAATTGAGCGCGGGCCTCGTCGATCGCGACGGCATGGGCGACCTGTTCGACGTGCGCGCCGATGCGGTTGTTGTGGAAGCGGTAGCGGCGGTTGAGCGCACGGTCGAGGGTCAGTCCGGGGATGACGTCGGGGAAGCCGAGGCTGCCGACCGTGTCCCAGCAGCCGAGCAGACGGATCGGTGCAGGTTGCGGGTTGTGACGGTCGCGAAACGCGCGATAACGGGCGACCTCGTCGCTGTCTGCGTCGGGGTCGCGATAGAACTCGTAGGCCTCGCGGATATAGCGCAGCTGATGACGCTGCAGCAGGCCGGCGGCGCCGATCAGTCCGGCGAGGCTGCGCACCGTATAGGCGCCGCGGCTGAAGCCGAACAGATAGATCTCGTCATCGGGCTGGTGGTTGAGCACCAGGAAGCGGTAGGCGTCCATGATGTTCTTGTCGATCCCGCGCCCGAAGGCGCCGCCGATGATGGCGGTGAACTCGCGGCTGAGCGCGCCGATGCCGCCCTCGGCGCCGACACCCTCGTCGTAATAGACGACCTGTTCGGTCGTGCTGTCGTCGCATTGTGTCCGTATCGCCTGGGCGAGCTGGACGACATTGGTGGGGTAGTCGGATTCGAGATGTTGCCAGGTGCCGTCGCAGCAGACGATGAGCCGTTTCATGCGTGGGTCCTCGTGTACCTGCAGTTGTGTTGCTGACGCTGACGACTGAAAGCATAGGCTTGCAGAGGTTTTGTGTACACGAAAAGGTTTCTTTGCTCGCGCCCATCACCCGATGTCCTCGCGCCACCTGCCCGAGGGCGACGTGCAGCAACCGCCGCCGCGCCCTATCGCCTCGCGCTTGCTGGATCTGGTAGCCTGCCGACCGGACCGGTCCCGCCCGCCCCCAGGTCGGTGACGCCCTATTTGAGTGGCACACGCGCTCGGCGCCCGCCGGAGCCTTGTGTCTGTGACTGATCTTCCCGAGGAGGCACGCTCTGATCGCGTGCTCGATGCCGATGAACATTGCCCATTACGCCCAGACCCGTCATGCCACCAAGGCCTTCGACCCCGAGCGTCGGATCCCCGAGGCCGAAATCGAGACGCTGCGCGCGCTGTTGCGCAATGCCCCCTCGTCGGTCAACGCCCAGCCGTGGCACTTCGTCATCGCCGCCACCGAGTCCGGCAAGGCGCGGGTGAGCATGTCCACCGAGGCCGGCCACACCTACAACACGCCGAAGATCGTCGATGCCTCGCACGTGGTCGTCCTCTGCGCACGCACCGAGATCGATGACGACTATCTCGAACACCTGCTGGCACAGGAGCGCGCCGATGGTCGCTTCCCGACCGAGGAGGCCGAGGCGCGTCAGCGGGCCACCCGGGGGTTCTATGTCGGACTGCATCGCGATGAGCTGGGCGATCTCGATCAGTGGGCCGAGAAGCAGGTCTATCTGGCGCTGGGTTCGCTCCTGCTCGGCGCGGCGACCCTGGGCATCGATGCCTGCCCGATCGAGGGTTTCAATCGCGAGGTACTCGATGTCGAGCTGGGGCTGCGCGAGCGTGGGCTGAGTGCCGTGGTGTTGGTCGCGCTCGGCTATCGCGCCGAGACCGACTTCAACGCAGGACTGCCGAAATCGCGACTTCAGGAACAGGAAGTGTTCAGTGATTTGTGAATCCAAGATGGATTGAGCGTAAGATTTTGTTTTTTATGGTCGTAAATTAATTCGACGTAAACTTTTGGTGTTCTGTTTTGGGCCGATTGACAAGGCGCTCAGCGCCGCTGAATCGGTGCTTACTCAACATTTTTAGTCTTTACGTGTGCGAATTTTGTCTCGAACTCGGCTTTTCTTGCCGTGAGATCAGTTTTAACAGGGGTGTCAATCATCTCGACGTGTACATTCCGTGTTTTCTGTCTTTGCCCGCTTCGTCAACCATTCCGTCGCGCCACTCGCGTGATGCCGATCGTTTTCAACCTTCCATGAACGCGAGTCCTTATCGAGATGATTGAGGCCCTGACCCTGATCCTGACCTGTCAGCTGCTGGGCGAGAGTCTCGTCCTGCTGTTCGGGTGGCCGCTTCCCGGGCCGGTGCTGGGGATGCTGTTGCTGTTCCTGCTGCTGGTGGTGCGCGGCGGGCTCGCCGCGCGCGTTGCCGAGACCGCCGACGGGTTGCTCGCGCATCTGCCGCTGCTGTTCATCCCCGCCGGAGTCGGGGTGATGGTCCACTGGGAGCTGCTCTATGCCCACTGGCAGGCGCTGGGCGCGGCGCTGTTGTTCGGTACCCTGATCGCCCTGGTGGCGACGGCGCTGGCCATGCAGGGCACGCTGTGGGTGGTGCGCCGAGTACGGGCGGCGAGGGCGCGGTCGTGACCGAGATGCCGCTCGAGACGCTATGGGTCTATCTCGCCGCGCGGCCGCTGTTCTGGCTGACCCTCACCCTGCTGGTGTGGCTCGGCGCGCGCAGGCTCCAGGCCTGGTGCGGGGGGCTGGCGCTGCTCAATCCGGTGGTGCTGAGCATCGCGACCCTGATCGGGCTGCTGGTGCTCACCGACACGCCTTATGCGCAGTACTTCGACGGTGCCCAGTTCATCCACTTCCTGCTCGGTCCGGCGACCGTGGCGCTGGCCATCCCGCTCTATCGGCTGCGCGCCGAGCTACACGTGCTGGCGCTGTCGATCACGGTTGCCCTGGTGGTCGGGGCGGTGGTGGCGGTCGTCAGTGCGGTGGGGCTGGCGGCGGCCCTCGGCGCGGATCGCGCGGTGCTGCTCTCGCTCGCGCCCAAGTCGGTGACCACGCCGGTGGCGATGGGGATCGCCGAGAAGCTCGGCGGCATCCCGGCGCTGACCGCCGCCCTGGTGGTGCTCACCGGCCTGGTCGGGGCGCTGTTCGGGGTCGGGGTGCTGCGCCGTCTGGGGATCCGCGATCCGGCGGTGATCGGGGTGGCCCTGGGCACCGCCGCGCACGGCATCGGGACCGCCCGGGCCTTCCAGCTCGGTCATCGCGAGGGCGCGATGGCGGGTCTGGCGATGGGACTCTCGGCGGTGCTCACCGCGCTGCTGCTGCCGTTGCTGCCGCGCGGCTTGGCGCTGCTCGGGATGTAGGGGGGATCAGCCATCAGCGACCAGCGATCAGCCACCAGTGAGGGGAGGTGGTTTGTCTCGTCGTCGCGCCTCTGGCAGCTTTGCGGTTGCGGGGCATTGGGCGCAGGCATCGAGTATAGACGCCCACTGGCGGCTGGCGGCTGGCGGCCCTTCCCCAAACGCCGACGGCGGCCCGGAGGCCGCCGTCGGATCATGCGAGCTGACGAGAGGTCAGCGGATCAGGCGTGCTTGCGGCGGCGGCTGCCGGCGAAGCCGATGAGATCGGAAGAGCGGCGTGTAG
>NZ_RHFJ01000033.1:0-40936 GCF_003718675.1 Marichromatium sp. AB32 | reverse complement strand
CGGGCGTGGCCGGCGCCGGCGCGACGGCGAGGGGTGCGGCGCTGCCGCCGGCGGGGAGGGCGAGCGCCACAGTGCGGGTCTGCGGCGGGTAGCAGATGCCGCGCTCGGCGCAGCCCTGGTAGCCGACCACCAGGGTGGTGTCGAGCGCCTCGGTGGTGGCGCGGCGCAGGCTCAGGTCGAGGGTGAGACGGTCGTGATAGACGGCGACGTCGCCGATGCTGCCGTCGGGCAGCACCGAGTCGTGCTTGATCTCGCCCGGCGGCAGCGCCGGCTGCTCGAGCGCGAGCCGCGCGTCGTCGAGCGCGACCTCGACCAGGTCGCGATAGAGATAGGTGCCGGGGGCGATCTCCCAGTGCAGCCGCACCCGTTCGGGGCCGAGCACCTCGACCTGGAGGTCGAAGGCCTGGTCGACGGTGAGGATCTCCTCGTCGTCGAGGCCGAGGGCGCGGCTGATGCCGGCGCCGGCATCGAGTCCGGGCAGCGGGATCGCCGGGGCCGGCGCGGCGGCCGGCGGTGCGGGCAGGCGTACCTGGACGCGTTGGCGATGCGGCGGATAGCAGAGTCCGGCGTCGGCGCAGCCCTGTGAGGTGGTCTCCAGGGTGAGCACCTCGGGGGCCGCGGCGGAGCGCGTCACGGGCAGGGTGATCTCGACCGTGTCGCGATAGATGCCGACCTCGCCGAAGAACTCGTCCTGCTTGATCTCGGGCTCGGGCAGTACCGGCTCACCGAGGGTGATGCCGGCGGTGTCGGTGGTGAAGGCGAACTTGGCGGCGTAGAGATAGTAGCCCTCGGCGATGCGCCAGCGCACCTTCAGGGTGTCGGCGTCGATGGCCTCGGCGCTGGGCTGGAAGGCTTGATCCGGGAGCAGGAAGTCGTCGCGGGCCTGGGCCGCGAGTCCCGGGAGCAGCAGCGCGAGCAGCACGAGCAGCGGCAGGTGACGTGACAGGTGAGCGAGGCGGGACATCAGCGGTGCGCTCCTGTGGCGGTGTCGATCCAGTTCAGATAGTCGGCGAGCCCCTCGGTGATGGGGACGGCGATCGCCTCCGGGGTCTCGTAGGGGTGGAGTTCGGCGAGTCGGTCGATGAGCGCCCGGCTGCGCTCGGCGCTGGTCTTGATCAGCAGCAGGACCTCGCGCTCGCGCGCGATCTCGCCCGCCCAGCGATAGATCGAGGTCAGGCCGGGGACCAGATTGACGCAGGCGGCCAGCTCCTCCTCGACCAGCTGCTCGGCGAGCCGGGTCGCCTGGGCGACATCGGGACAGGTGCACAGCAACAGGTGATGGCGGGGGTCCGGGTGCATGCTCTGGGTCTCCTTGCGGGTATGGCCTGATCCTTCTTGGTGCGCCGCGTCCGCCGATGGTTCACGCCGGGGTGTTGCGGCATCCTGAGTGGCGCCGGCGCGTGCTGTCAATATGGCTTCCAGCCGCCAGCCGCCAGCCGCCAGCCGCCAGCCGCCAGCCGCCAGCCGCCAGCCGCCAGCCGCCAGTTGCCAGCCGCCAGTTGCCAGCCGCCAGTTGCCAGCCGCCAGCCGCCAGCCGCCAGCCGCCAGCGGTCAGTCGTCAGCCCTAGCTGTCAGCTCCTGGCTTTCCTTACTGGAGGCTGGGAGCTGGCGACTGGCAGCTGGGAGCTGGCAGCTGGGAACTGGCGCCTTGTCACCGCTGACCGTCGCCGGTTCCATTCGGGGCGTGCGATGCACTATGCTGCAGGGCATGGCTATGCTGCCGTCCTTCCTCCAGTCGCCTCCCCGACCTCGGGTCGCGGGAGGGCCGATATGCCCGCTGCCCGGTTGGCGCGGGCGCTCGCCGGTCCCGGTCCCCGGGATCCTGGTCTTCCACCCTGATCGAGACTAACGCCGTGCTGCTTTTTCTTGTGCTCTTCATCGGGCTGCCGCTGATCGAGATCTATCTGCTGATCGAGGTCGGTTCCGAGATCGGCGCCCTGTCGACCATCATGCTGTCGATCCTCACCGCGGTGATCGGGACCTGGCTGGTCCGTCACCAGGGCTTCGGCGTGCTGCTGCGGGTCCGCGAGCTGAGCGACCGCGGTGAGGTGCCCGCGCTCGAGATGATGGACGGCGCCCTGTTGCTGGTCGCCGGACTCTTCCTGCTGCTGCCCGGATTTCTCACCGACGTGGTCGGCTTCCTGCTGCTGGTGCCGCCGCTGCGCCGGGCGCTGGTGTTGCGCTACGTGCGCGGGATCTCGGTGACCACGGTGCAGGGGCAGGACCCCTTCCGTTCGCCCGACGAACCCCGCGTCATCGAGGGTGACTACCGTCGCGAGGACTGATCCGCGCCCCTCTCGCGCATCGTCACGGCTCCGGTCGTGACGATGCCGCCCGCCGCTCGCCGCCCGCCTCTCCGCCGCCACCCCCAGCCCTTGCTCCGGCGTTGTGGTCTCTGCCTTCCGCAGTCGAGATCGCCCCGTCATCGGACCCTTGACAGCATGGATTTTGTCTCTACTATTAGCACTCGTTTCAGGTGAGTGCTAACAGACCTCCGGTCACCACCGCTGTGGCGCTCTAGATACAGATAGATCCACTTCTCAACCGTTACGAGGAGCCCTTGAATGAACATCCGTCCCTTGCATGATCGCGTCGTTGTCCGTCGCATGGAGGAAGAGCGCACCACCGCCGCCGGTATCGTGATCCCGGACTCGGCCACCGAGAAGCCGATCCAGGGCGAGGTGGTCGCTGTCGGCAACGGCAAGATCCTCGACAACGGTGAGGCCCGTGGCCTCGACGTCAAGGTCGGCGACCGTGTGCTGTTCGGCAAGTACTCCGGCACCGAGGTCAAGCTCGACGGCCAGGAGTTCCTGGTGATGCGCGAGGACGACATCATGGGTGTCGTCGAGGGTTGAGCCGAGCGCTCCCCCGCATCCATTCCGATACGACCAGAATTCATACTCGAGGAAGCTAGACAATGACTGCAAAAGACGTGAAGTTCGGTGGTGACGCCCGCGCCCGCATGATGGAGGGCGTCAACGTCCTCGCCGACGCGGTCAAGGTGACCCTGGGTCCGAAGGGCCGCAACGTGGTGCTGGAGAAGTCCTTCGGCGCACCGACCGTCACCAAGGACGGCGTCTCCGTGGCCAAGGAGATCGAGCTTGCCGACAAGTTCCAGAACATGGGCGCGCAGATGGTGAAGGAGGTTGCCTCGCAGACCTCCGACATCGCCGGTGACGGCACCACCACCGCGACCGTGCTCGCTCAGGCGATGGTCCGCGAGGGTCTGAAGGCGGTTGCCGCCGGCATGAACCCGATGGACCTCAAGCGCGGCATGGACAAGGCCGTCGAGGCCGCCACCGCCGAGCTGCGTAACCTCTCCAAGCCCTGCACCGAGAACAAGTCGATCGCCCAGGTCGGCACCATCTCGGCCAACTCCGACGAGTCGATCGGCAAGATCATCGCCGAGGCGATGGAGAAGGTCGGCAAGGAAGGCGTCATCACCGTCGAGGACGGCACCTCGCTGAGCAACGAGCTCGACGTCGTCGAGGGCATGCAGTTCGACCGCGGCTACCTCTCGCCCTACTTCATCAACAACCAGCAGAGCCAGAGCGCCGAGCTGGATGACCCCTACATCCTGCTGTTCGACAAGAAGATCTCGAACATCCGTGATCTGCTCCCCGTGCTCGAGGCCGTCGCCAAGGCCGGCAAGCCGCTGCTGATCATCGCCGAGGACGTCGAGGGCGAGGCGCTGGCCACCCTGGTGGTCAACACCATCCGCGGCATCGTCAAGGTCTGCGCCGTCAAGGCCCCGGGCTTCGGTGATCGTCGCAAGGCCATGCTGCAGGATATCGCCATCCTCACCGGCGCCACCGTGATCGCCGAAGAGGTCGGTCTGTCGCTGGAGAAGGCCACCCTCAACGAGCTGGGCACCGCCAAGAAGGTCCAGGTCGGCAAGGACGAGACCACCATCATCGACGGCGCCGGCGCCGAGATCGACATCAAGAACCGTTGCGAGCAGATCCGCGCGCAGGTCGAGGAGACCTCCTCGGACTACGACCGCGAGAAGCTCCAGGAGCGTCTGGCGAAGCTCGCCGGTGGTGTGGCCGTGATCAAGGTCGGTGCCGCCACCGAGATGGAGATGAAGGAGAAGAAGGCACGCGTCGAGGACGCGCTGCACGCCACCCGCGCCGCGGTCGAGGAGGGCATCGTCCCCGGTGGTGGTACCGCGCTGGTGCGCGCTCTGATCGCGATCAAGGATCTCTCCGACGACAACCACGATCGCAACGTCGGCATCCAGATCGCCCGTCGCTCGATGGAAGAGCCGCTGCGTCAGATCGTCGCCAACGCCGGTGAGGAGCCGTCGGTGATCCTCAACAAGGTCGCCGAGGGCGAGGGCAACTTCGGCTACAACGCCGCCAACGGCGAGTACGGCGACATGGTCGAGATGGGTATCCTCGACCCGACCAAGGTCACCCGCTCGGCGCTGCAGAACGCCGCCTCCGTGGCCGGTCTGATGATCACCACCGAGGCGATGGTCGCCGATGAGCCGAAGGACGACGCTCCGGGCGCACCTGACATGGGCGGCATGGGCGGCATGGGCGGCATGGGCATGATGTAAGCCCGGCGCGCTCGTCGCACCATAAGAAAGGCCCCGCTTCGGCGGGGCCTTTTTCGTTTGGGGCTGGCGTGAGAAAGGTTGAACCGCAAAGTCGCAAAGGGCGCGAAGATAAACTGTGCTGCCCTCGCTGTTTGATCTGCCGACGTTTGTACGCCCGGCGCCCACGGAGCATTGACGACTGGCTGCTTTCGAGCGCCTTTGCGTACTTTGAGGCTTTGCGGTTCAACATCCAGGCCGTCAGCCGTCAGCCGTCAGCCGTCAGCCGCCGGAAGGTTGGACCGCAAAGCCGCGAAGAACGCGAAGGTGAATGGTTTTTTTCTCCTTACTTCTCCTGCGGCTCGGCAAGCCAAGATTGCTGAATGGCAGTGATCAAGTAGCCAGAGCGCATGTAATCCACTGACGACTGGCTGCTTTCGAGATCCTTTGCGTACTTTGCGGCTTTGCGGTTCAACATCCTGGCCGCTGGCCGCTGGCCGCTGGCCGCTGGCCGCTGGCCGCTGGCCGCTGGCCGCTGGCCGCTCGCTCCCGTCATGCGGCGTATAATCGATCGAATCCGCATTCGTGAAGGTTTCCGCGATGTCCGTGCCCGCTTTCCCTCGTCTGTCGATGGTGCTCGTCCGCGTCGTGTGGGGGCGGGGCTGATGGGTGAGGTGGGGGAGGCGGTCTGCGCCGGGGTGCGGCTGGTCGCGACCGCGGCGGGCGATCTGCTCGCCCGGATCGAGACGCCGCTGGCCGAGGCGCTGGTGTCGGTCCGTCGGGCCCAGGTGCTCGCCTACCGACCGCGCGGTTGCGCCGAGGACCTGCTGTTCGTCGGCAGTCGCGCCGCCTTCCGTCCCGGGCGCGAGCGCATGGGCGGGGTCCCGCTGTGCTGGCCCTGGTTCGGGGTCGACCCGGACGGCGGTCCGATCCACGGCTTCGCCCGCACCGCCGACTGGCGGCTACTCGACTGCGCGCCCCAGTCCGATGGGGTGGTGCGGCTGCGTCTGGTGCCGGAGTCCGGGGCCCTCGCCGCCTGGCCGCATCCCTGCGCGCTGTTGCTGGAGATCCGCATCGGGGCGACCCTGGGGCTGACGCTGGAGACCCGCAACGAGGCCGATCACCCCTGGACGCTCACCCAGGGGCTGCACACCTATCTGCGCATCGGCGCGTCCGACCGGGTTCGCTTGCACGGGCTCGACGGTCGGTGTTATCTGGACAAGGCACGGGGCGCGCCGGTTGCGCCATGTCGGCAGCAAGGTCCGGTGAGCGCCGGCGGCGAGGAGGTCAATCGTATCTATCTCGACGCCCCCGGTCCGCTGTGGCTCGACGACCCGGTGCTGGGGCGACGCATCCGGGTGCGCGCGCGCGGCAGCCGTACCTGGGTGGTGTGGAACCCGGGCGCGACCGAGATCCACCGTTTTGCCGACGACCTCGCGCCCGAGGACGCGCGCCGCTTCCTCTGCGTGGAGACGGTCAACACCGCCTCCGAGACCCTCAACCTGGCGCCGGGCGCGGCAAGCCGCATCGGTGCCGACTACCAGATCGAGACCCTGTAGCGCCGATGAACGAACCGATGAGCACCGAACCCGTCACCGAGAGTCACTGGCAGGACTGGCTGGCCTGGGCCGCCGAGACGGGTGTCGAGGTGCCCGATACCCCCGTCTTCGCGCGCGCCCGCGCCGCGGTGTGGGACGGCAGCGAGTTCGTCGCGCTGGAGGTACAGCGTCACCCCGAGATGTTCGCCGAACTGCTGGCCAGCGGCGATCTCTTCCGCGCCTATGGCCCGGGGGATCTCGATCGCGCGCTGACCCGGGCGCTCGCCGAGGTCGACGACGAGCAGGCGCTGGCGCGCGCGCTGCGGCTGTTCCGGCGCCGCGAGCAGGTGCGCATCGTGTGGCGTGATCTCAGCGGCGAGGGCGCGCTCGAGGAGGTGCTCGAGGACCTCTCGGAACTGGCCGACTGCTGTATCCGTCAGGCGCTCGGCAAGCTCCAGGACTGGACCCGCGCCGAACTCGGCGTGCCCTGCGATGCCGAGGGGCGCGCCCTGGAGATGGTGGTGCTGGCGATGGGCAAGCTCGGTGCGCGCGAGCTCAATCTCAGCTCCGACATCGATCTCATCTTCGCCTTCCCCGAGCGCGGCGAGGTGCGCGACGGGCCGCGCGCGCTCAGCAACGAGCAGTTCTTCACCCGGCTCGGTCAGCGTCTGGTGCAGGCGCTCGGCCAGCAGACGGTCGACGGCTTCGTGTTCCGCGTCGACACCCGGCTGCGTCCCTTCGGTGAGTCGGGTCCGCTGGCGATGTGCTTCGATGCCATGGAGGACTACTACCAGTCGCAGGCACGCGAGTGGGAGCGTTACGCGATGATCAAGGCCCGCGCGGTGTGCGGTGACGCCGAGGACATCGCCCAGCTCGAGGCGATGCTGCGGCCCTTCGTCTACCGGCGCTATCTCGATTTCGGCGCGATCGAGTCGCTGCGCGAACTCAAGCGGCTGATCGCCAAGGAGCTGTATCGGCGCGGCATGGACGCCAACATCAAGCTCGGTCCCGGCGGCATCCGCGAGATCGAGTTCATCGGTCAGGCCTTCCAGCTGGTGCGCGGCGGGCGCGATGCGGAGTTGCAGATCCGTCCGATCCGCGAGGTGCTGGCGCTGTTGGGTGAGCGCGAGCTGCTGCCGCCCGAGGCGGTGCGCGAACTCGATGACGCCTATTGTTTCCTGCGCCGGGTCGAGAACCGGCTGCAGGCCTGGCGCGATCGCCAGACCCACACCCTGCCCGAGGACGAGGCGGCGCGCGAGCGGATGGCGCGCGCGATGGGCTTCGCCGACTGGGCGAGCTTCGCTCCGGTGCTTGCCGCGCACCGCGAACGGGTGCAGCACCACTTCGACGAGGTGTTCGCGCCGCCGAGCGGCGAGGACGAGCCGGCCGACCGCGAGCACGAGGATGAGCTGGCGGCGCTGTGGCGTGGAGAGTACGAGCGCGAGCAGGCGCTTGCGCTGCTCGCCGAGTCCGGCTTCGCCAGCCCCGAGTCGGCGCTGGTGCACATCGATGCCTTTCGCGACACCATCGAGCGCAAGGTGAGCCGCCGCGGCAGCGAGCGTCTGGCGCAGCTGATGCCGCTGGCGCTGCCGATCGTCGCCGCCAGCGAACACGCCGATCTCGCCCTCGAACGGGTGCTGCGCCTGCTCGAGGCGGTGGCGCGGCGTACCTCCTATCTGGCGATGCTGGTCGAGCACCCCTGCATCCTCTCGCAGCTGGCGCGACTGGCGGGGATGAGTCCCTGGTTCACCGACCGGCTGTCGCGACAGCCGCTGCTGCTCGACGAGATGATCGACCCGCGCCGGCTCTATGACCCGCTGCGCCGCGAGGGACTCGACGAGGAACTCGACGTGTTGCTCGGTCCGGTCGACCCCGAGGACCTCGAGCAGCAGATGGAGCGGCTGCGTCAGTTCGCCCAGGGCAACATGCTGCGGGTGGCTGCGGCCGATCTCACCGGGGTGATCCCGCTGATGGTGGTCAGCGATTATCTCACCGAGATCGCCGAGGCCACGGTGACGCGGGTGCTCGAGCTGACCCTGACGCACCTGCAGGCGCGTCATGGTCGTCCCACCGCGATCCCCGGCGAGGGTTCGGGGTTCCTGGTGCTCGGCTACGGCAAGCTCGGCGGCATCGAGCTCGGCTACGGCTCCGACCTCGATCTGGTCTTCGTCCATGCCAGCGACTCGATGACGGCGATGACCGACGGCGAGCGCGAGATCAGCAACGAGCAGTTCTACGCCCGTCTCGGTCAGCGGATGATCCACATGCTGACCACCCGCACCCCCTCGGGAACGCTCTACGAGGTCGACATGCGGCTGCGCCCGGACGGCGGCAAGGGGATGCTGGTGCGCTCGATCGGCGCCTTTGCCGCCTATCAGGACAAGGACGCCTGGACCTGGGAGCATCAGGCGCTGGTGCGCGCCCGTCCGGTCGCCGGCGACCCCGAGCTGGCACGTCGCTTCGCCGAGGTGCGCCGCGAGATCCTCTGTCGTCGCCGCGATCCCGAGCAGCTGCGTCGCGACGTGCGCGAGATGCGCGCCAAGATGCGCGCCAACCTCGATCGCAGCGGCGACGGGCGCTTTGATCTCAAGCAAGGTCCTGGTGGTATTGCCGATATCGAGTTTATGGTTCAATACGCTGTACTGCGCTGGGCTGCCGATCACCCGGAGCTCGCCGACTGGACCGACAACGTCCGCCTGCTCGATACCCTGGCACGCATCGACCTGCTGCCGGGAGACACCGCTGAGAACCTCGCCGAGGCCTACAAGGTCTTACGTGCCGCCTATCATCGCAGCGCCCTGCAGGAACAGCCCAAGACCATCGCCGACGACCAGTTGCTGGCCGAGCGCGCGCGGGTCCGGGCGCTGTGGTGCGAGCTGATGGAGGAGTGCGGCTAGCGGCTGCCCACGCATTCCAGACCCCTCCCACCGTGACCCCGGCGCGACCGGATGGCGGGCGGGTGTCTGTGTCCGGTCCCGATGTGGGCCGGGGATCGGCCGGCGTCTCCGGCGCCGGCCTGTCGAGCGGTCCGTCGCGCCCCGAGCGGGCGGCGGAACCGATCGTTTCGGGCGCGCCTCGGTTCCGTCGCCGGGCGCAGGACCGACAGACGCGCCAGTCAATGGGGTGTCGAGACGACCCGGCCTGGCCGGGTATCGCCGCGCACATGTTATCTGGGGTCCGCCTTGCGCGGACCGATCGGGGCCCCCGGGCCCTCATTATGGTGACCGGACCCGAGCCTGGGCCCGGGAGATACGGAGCAGAATATGACGACGATGGCGGACCGCGACGGTCTGATCTGGCTGGATGGTGAGATGGTGCCCTGGCGCGAGGCCCAGACCCACGTACTGACCCATACCCTGCACTACGGCATGGGGGTCTTCGAGGGCGTTCGCGCCTATCAGACCGATCGGGGCGCGGCCATCTTCCGGCTCCAGGAACATACCGACCGGCTGTTCAACTCGGCGCACATCCTCGGCATGGACATGCCCTGGGATCGTGACACCCTCAACGCGGCGCAGTGCGCGGTGGTGCGCGAGAACGGTCTCGACTCGGCCTATCTGCGCCCGATGTGCTTCTACGGCCCGGAGGGCATGGGCCTGCGCGCCGACAACCTCAAGGTGCACTGCGTGGTCGCCGCCTGGTCCTGGGGTTCCTACCTGGGCGAGGAGAACATGCGCAACGGCATCCGCGTGAAGTTCTCCTCCTTCACCCGCCATCACGTCAACATCACCATGTGCCGCGCCAAGGCCAACGGCAACTACATGAACTCGATGCTGGCGCTGCAGGAGGCGCAGCGCGACGGCTATGACGAGGCGCTGCTGCTCGACGCCTCGGGCTATGTGATGGAAGGCAGCGGCGAGAACGTCTTCATCGTCCGCGACGGCGTGCTCTACACCCCGGACCTGACCTCGGCGCTCGACGGCATCACCCGTCGCACCGTGATCGCCCTGGCCAAGGAATTCGGCATCGAGGTGGTGGAGAAGCGCATCACCCGCGATGAGGTCTATATCGCCGACGAGGCCTTCTTCACCGGCACCGCCGCCGAGGTCACCCCGATCCGCGAGGTCGACGGCCGGGCGATCGGTGCCGGCACCCGCGGACCGATCACCGAGCGGCTGCAGTCGGCCTATTTCGACCTGGTCCACGGTCGCGACGCGGCCCGCGCCGAGTGGCTGACCCTGGTCTGAGTGCGACTCGCGCCGTGTCCGTCGAGGGCACGGCGCCCACGATCACGGAGGTTCGATCCATGGCCAATCCCGCTACCCGTCAACCCCAGCAAGAGGCGCCGATCGCGGTCACGCGCGCGGAACTGCCGCTCGCCTGTCCGCGACCGGAGACCCCGGTATGGGACCTCCATCCGCGGGTCTATCTGCCGATCGCCGATGCCCCGGACGGTCGCGTCACCTGCCCCTACTGCGGCGCCAGCTATCAGCTCGTCGATTGATCCCGCGCCCCGCCCGCAACCCTGCGGCGGGGCGCCTTGGGGTCAACGCGCGGCCCGCTTCTCGCGCCGCTTCAGCCACACCTCCAGTCCCTGGGCATTGAGCCCGATATCGACCGCGAGCAGCTCGCGCAGCCGGGGCTCGTCGAGGGCGACGCCGTGCGCGCGCGCGCCGCTGATCAGCCAGTCGGCGACCGCCCGGGTCAGGCGCTCGCCGCGCTGCGGGTCATCGCGTCCCTCCTCGGCCAGCGCCAGATCGGCCAGCGCGCGGATGCTCTCGCGCAGCATCCCGACCAGCTCGGCGGGGCGATCGACACGACCATAGTGGGTCAGGTACATCGCCTTGGGTTCGAGCGCCATCAGCTGGTCGAGGGTCTCGAACCAGGACTCGGGGTCGAAGGCGACCGGGGTGGTCGGCGCAAACAGCCAGGGGCCGGCCTCGGTGTCGAGTTCGCGGTAGGAGATGCCGAAGGTATCGCCGGTGAAGATCCCCCGGGTGAGCGAGTCGAGGATGCAGCCGTGGTGGTTGGCGTGTCCCGGGGTGTCGAGGAAGGTCAGGGTGCGCGCGCCGAGCTGGAAGGTCTGGCCGTGCTCGGCGGCGATCACGCGTGACTCGGGCACCGGGCGCAGGGTGCCGTAGTCGCTGGCGAAGCCCTCCTCGCCGTAGACTGCGGTGGCGCCGGCGATCAGCCGCTCGGGGTCGATCAGGTGAGGGGCGCCGCGCGGGTGCACCACCAGCCGCGCCTCGGGACAGGCGGCCATCAGCGAGCCGCTGCCGCCGGCATGATCGAGATGGACGTGGGTGGGGATGACATAGTCGACGTCTGCCGGGGTCTGCCCCAGCTCGGCGATGACCTCGAGCAGCGCCGGCACGGTGTGATCGGTGCCGGTGTCGATGAAGGCGAGACGATCGTTCGAGCGGACCAGATAGCAGGCGGCCAGTCCGTGGCGATAGAGGCCGGTCTCGATGCAGTAGACATCCTCGGCGACCTGTTGGAAGGGGGCGTGCGACATGGGCTCTCCGTTCCTTATCCTGACAAGGGTTCAGCCGCCCGAGTCTAACGGCTTCGTCGGTTGGCAGCCACCAGCGACCAGTCGTCAGTCGTTTGAACCGCAAAGCCGCAAAGAACGCGATGGTGAGTTGTGCTGTGGTGTCCTCTTGCCGTTTGACCTCACGACCTGTGCGTGTCCGTTATCGATTGAGCACTGACGACAGGCCGCTTTCGAGATCCTTGGCGCGCTTTGTGACTTTGCGGTTCAACGTCCTGGCCGCCTTGCGCCGGGGCTCATTGCAGGGCCTCGGTGATGGCGCTCCTGAGTTGTTCGCGGGTGAAGGGCTTGGGTAGCGTCGCCCGCACGCCCATGAGTTCGGCCGACTCCAGGTTGAACTCCAGGCTGATGGCGCGCCGTCCCCCGGAGATGGCGATGACCGGTATGGTGTTGCCTCGCCTGTTCTGCTCCATGATGAGTTCGATGCCATCCATTTCCGGCATCAGGATGTCGGTGATGATGAGCTGCGGACGATCGTGCTCGATGTGCTCGAGTGCCTCTTTGCCGTTGCTGACGGCGCTGACCTCGTAGCCCTCGCGACGCACCATCTCCACGAGCATGGTGCGAAAGAGGTCGTCGTCGTCGACGATCAGGATCTTGGTCATGGCGCTTCTCCTGTGGCGGTGGGCGGCGCGGTGGTATCGGGGTGGGAAAGGCGAGGTAGATCGATGAGAAAGCGGGTGCCGCTGCCGAGGGTGCTCTCGACCTCGATCGTTCCCTGTAGCTTGGTGACCAGTCCGTGCACGACCGATAGCCCCAGTCCGCTGCCCTTGCCGGGTGCCTTGGTGGTGAAGAAGGGGTCGAAGACCCGCTCCAGGGTCTCGCCGTTCATGCCCTCACCATCGTCCTCGACCCTGAGTCTGATCATTGCGCCGGCCGCGGTGGCGATGGGCTGGATGGTGACCTGGATATTGCCCGGTCGGTCGCCGATGGCGTCGGCGGCATTGATGCAAAGATTCATCACGATCTGCTGCAGCTGGCTCGGCTCGGCCAGGACCCAGGCGTCCCGGTCGGGCGGCGCGAATGCGAGCTGGATGGTCGCCGGTAGCGAGACACGCAGTAGCTTGAGCGTTTCCTCGGTCAGTGAGACCAGTTCGACGGCGCTCGGGGTGTCGGCCATCGCCCGTGCGAAGGTGAGCATGCGGGCGATCAGGTCGCGCGCGCGGAAACTTGCCTGCTGGATGTGTGCAAGGTGATGGCGGCCTGCCGAGTCGGCGGGGAGTTCGTCACCGAGCAACTCGCTGAAGCCGAGGATGGCCCCGAGGATGTTGTTGAAATCGTGGGCGATACCGGCGGCCAGGGTGCCGATCGCCTCCAGACGACGCGATTGCTCGAGACGGGCGTTCACGATGGCCTCGGCGCGGCGTTCGAGCTGCTCGCGCAAAGCGAGGCTGTAGGCCATGTAGGCCTCCATCAGCGGCGCCGTGATCTGCCCGGCGACCTGGCTCAATGGCAGGTCGGGATGGTGGCGGGCGAGGTGGATGAGTGCCTCGTGATGGAGTTCTCCGACCTCCTCGAGTGGTACGGCGCGAGCGATCAGGGTGCGCCCGAGATCGGCCGCCTCGGCCAGCGCCGCCTCCGAGACCAGTGGGTCCTCGGCAAAGACGGCACGGCGTAACAACTCGGTGTAGCGCTGACCGAGTTCCCCGGTGTGTTGTGGTGCTCTGGGTTCAGGCATGGCGATAGATGAGGATGCCGGCATCGTCGTGCCCGTCGGCCCAGCGCTCGATGAGCTGCTCGGCGAGACGGTCCGAGACCGTGGCATCGTCGAGGCCGCTGAGGACCTCGGCGCTCTCCTGGATCCCGTCGGTGAACAGGGTCAGCCAGTCGCCGGCGGTGATGGTGAACGACTCGGCGCGCAGATCCCTGTAGCCCGCGCCGACGATGCCTCGGGAGCTGCTCAGGCGTCTGATGAGGCCGCTGCGGGCGATGACGCTGCGGATGTTGCCGACGGCGGCATGGCGGAGTCGGTCGAGCTGGGGGTGGATGTCGACGATGGCGAGCGCGGCGCCGCGCGTGTCCCGCAGGGCCTGATCGCAGGCGAGGAAGATCTCCTCGAGGTGATGCTCGGGCATGGCCGCGACCTGGGCGATGGCCGCGCTGGCCGCGATCTCGGCCTCGTGTCCGTGGCCCAGGCCGTCGGCAAGCGCCAGGCGCAGCCGATCGGGTCGTGTCCACCAGCCGAGTTGATCGCCACAGTGCAGCTCGTCCGGGTGTGAACGCAGCGCCTGACCGACGGACGGCTGGAGGGGCGGAGGGTTCAGCGCCATTTGACCGCCCTGACCCGGGTACCGTGGCCCGGCACGGAGTCGATGTCGCAAAGATCCATCAGCCGCTCGACACCCGGCAGGCCGCAGCCGAGACCGCCGGCGGTGCTGTAGCCATCGGTCAGCGCAAGCCTGAGGTCGTCGATGCCCGGTCCGTGGTCCTCGGCCAGCAGCTCGATCCCGGCGCGCATGCCGGGGAGCGGGGCGACCTGTAGTTGGCCGCCGCCGGCATGGATCAGGAGGTTGGTCGCCAGCTCGGACGCGGCGGTGGCGAGTGAGTAGGCCGCGCTGCGGCTGAATGCCATGTGCTCGGCCAGGGCACGGACCACGCGGCAGACGGCCGCGACATCGGATTCGGTATCGATGCGCATGCTGGTGGCGACGATGCCGGGGCCGGGGTGCGCGGGCGCTGGAGGAGTGGGTCGGTCTTGATGCATGTCACCGCCTGGAGTCATGGTGAGGTGATCACAACGGCTTCTGCAGGGCGATGGTGATCCGGGTGAGCCCCGGTGCCGATTCGATGCCGAAGTCGTCGACCAGACGTCGTGTGCCGGGCAGGCCGGCACCGAGTCCGCCACTGGTGCTATAGCCGTCGGTGAGCGCCAGGGTGATGTCGGGGATCCCCGGGCCGTGGTCCTCGACCAGGACGCGGATGCGCCGGTATCCGGCGTCCGAGGTGTCGCTGATCTGGCAACTGCCCGCGCGGGCGTACTGGATGACGTTGCGGGTCAGCTCGGAGACGGCGGTGGCGAGCCGTGTCTGATCGGCCTTGCCGAAGCCGAGACGCTCGCACAGGGTCCGGGCGGCACGCCGTGCGGTGACGATATCCGTCGGCGTGCGGATCGGGATGAATTCGCTGGCAAAGGCCTCAGTCATCCTCGTCCTCGTCGATGTGAATGTCGCCACGTGTAGCGATACGACGGTTGAGGATCTCCAGACCCTGTTCGAGGTTGAACGCGCAGTTGGCGCCGAGCAGGTCGCGTCCCATCTCGATCAGCGTCATCGCCACGAACGGCTGAACGCCGCAGATCACCACCTCGGCGCCGAGGAGTCCGACCATGCAGGCGGTGTCGTTGATGACGCGCGCCATGTAGGAATCGACCACGTCCAGTGCGGTGATGTCGATCGCCACGCCGAGCGCCTCGATCTCGGCCACGCGTTCGACCAGGTCCGACTGGAACTGCATGGCGTCGTTGTCGGTCAGGTCGTCCTGAATGGAGACCAGCAGGATGCGTCCCAGTCGCAGGATCGGGATC
Source organism: Marichromatium sp. AB32 (assembly GCF_003718675.1). NCBI lineage: Bacteria > Pseudomonadati > Pseudomonadota > Gammaproteobacteria > Chromatiales > Chromatiaceae > Marichromatium > Marichromatium sp. AB32. Next base: position 25,847 of record NZ_RHFJ01000033.1, on the reverse strand, counting down.
TTCATGGGTGTCGATCCTCGATCGGGCCGATGCGCAGTCCGATCAGCTGCAGCGCCTCGGCGATGCCCGCGCGCAGCGTGGCGCGGCTGAGCACGTCGTCGAAGCGGATGCCGAGCTTGGTGAGGGTCTGCGCACCCTCCGGGCTGATGCCGGTCATGACGATGCGGGTGCCGAGCAGGCGCGCGGCGTCGATCGTCTTCATCAGGTGCTGGGCGACGCTGGTGTCGAGGATCGGCACGCCGGTGAGGTCGATGATGGTGACCCGTGCCTCGTGATGGGCGATCGCCTCCAGCAGTCGCTCGGTGACCTGGCGGGCGCGGATGGTGTCGATGACCCCGACCAGCGGCAGCAGCAGGATGCGGTTCCACAGTCGCAGCACCGGGGTCGAGAGCTCCAGTAGCGACAGGCTCTGTTGGGTGATGATCTGTTCGCGGACCTCGACGAAGGCGTCGAAGGTGCTGAGCGTCAGTCCATCGAAGATGCGGTCGAGCCACAGCAAGCCGTCGACCTCCGGGGGCGTGCCGGAGGTGATCGAGCGGGCCGTGATCAGCCGCTTGAGCGCGAGTAGCATCGCGATCGTCTCGTTGGCGCTGCCGCCGTGGCGTGCCTGGTCGCTGACGAGCTGACGTAGATGATCCGTCAGTGGGTCCGTGGCGCCGAGGGTGAAGTCCTCGGAGGGTGATTGCTCAAGGGTATCGAGGATGCCGTCGAAGATGGTGCGCAGGTGATGTCCTGGGGGCGTTGGCGCTGTGCTGGTGAGCGAGGATGACGAGGGCAGCATTGCCCTGATTTGTTCCAACCAGGCCGTGAATAGCGTGTTGCGTTGGTCTTGTAAGAGGTGTCCGAGTGCGTTCGTCATGGTATCCGGGGCGTTTTGTCGGCGGCGCTATCTCGGCCTGGCAGTGTCGCGCGCGGGTTGGTTCTCTGGCGCCAGGGCCGGTTGCTAGAAGAGTTCTATCCGTGGCTCGCTCGGGTCCTCTGTCACGTGACTGGTCTGCGAGCGTGCATGGCTCGACTCGTTGCGCAGATACTCGTCGAACACCGCCCTGAGCTGGCTCGGCAGTTGTCTGGAATCGTCATCGGCGCCCACCAGGACACTGGCGCGGTGGTTGAGGGTGGTGCGGATGCGCTCCAGTCGTTGACCGGTGACGTCCTGGTATTGCAACAGCCCGAGGATGTCCGAGATCTGGTCGGCCAGGCTGGTGTTGTGATGGGTGATGACCGAGAACAGCACCTTGTAGAACTGGCGCATGTCCTCGTAGTTGTCGCGGAGACGATGGATCGATTCCACTGCCCGGCTCGCCTGCGCCAGCTGTTCCTCGGAGCCCTCGAGCAGGGTGAACTGGAGGTTTTTCTCGACGTTCTGGAGCGCGCGGTTGAGCCCGTCCTCGATGGTGTCGGCCGTTTCGGTGGCGTGGTCGGCCAGCGACTGTACCTCGCCGGCGACGACGGCGAAGCCGCGTCCGGCCTCGCCCGCCCGCGCCGCCTCGATGGCGGCGTTGAGCGCGAGGAGTCGCGTTTTCTTGCTGATCTGCTTGATCGAGCTGGTCAGTCCGCCGAGCTGGCGGATGTCGTTGAGGACCTTCTCGATGGCCTCCATGTCCGCCTGGATGCGCGTGGGTAGTTGTTGTACCAGGAGGGCGATCTCGGTGATGTCCTCGAGCCTGCCGGAGATGTCCTCTTCCATCGACTTGGCATTGCCCGTGGACTTCTTCAGATAGTCCAGCAGATGGGCCGCGTCGGCATTGAGCTTGGTGGTGCGCTCGATGACGTCGAGCGTGGAGGCCTCGGTCTCGGCGACCGTCTCGCCGAGCTGCTGCTCGATGGCCTGGTCCTGCTCGACCGTGAGCGCGCGCGCCTCCTTGTCCCCCTGTATCCGTTGCTGGCCCTGGCGAAACTCCTCGATCACCCGGTCCCAGGTCTGGCACAGGGCGCTGTTGACGCGGAAGCTGAAGCGAAAGAACACCAGTCCGGCGATGAAGTTGGTGCCGAGCACGGCGCCACCGAAGATCAGGGCATGGATGAGCGCGGCGTTGGAGCCGGCCGTTTGCAGCCCGAGGTTCAACCAGTCGTGCGTCAGGTACACCAGGATGGTGATGGCGAGGCTGCCGAGCAGGTTGATCCAGCCCATGGTGCGCCGCAACATGCGGGCCTGCGCCAGATTCGCATCGATCACCACTTGGTGTTGGTTGGTGATGGGCATCGTCTGAGGTCCTCAGGTCCCCGGCAGTACCTGTTTGATGACCTTGATCAGATCGGCCCCACCCACGGGCTTGACCAGCCAGCCGGTCGCGCCGAGCTTCTTGGCCTCGTCGCGCTTGGCCTGTTGGCTCTCGGTGGTGAGCGCAAGGATGGGGGTGAAGCGCATGCCGGGCAGGGCTCGCGCGTTGCGGATGAAGTCGATGCCGCCCATGTTGGGCATGTTGATGTCGGTGAGGATGAGGTCCGGCTTGATCCCGGACTTGAGCTTGGAGATCGCCTGGACGCCGTCGCCCGCGGTCTCCACGGTGAAGCCGGCGATCTCCAGGCTGGCCTTGAGGCTCATCACCATGGTTGCCGAATCGTCTACAACCAGTATCGTCTTGGACATGCTCTTGAACTCCTCATGGGGTCAGGGCCGCCTTGATCCACGCGGCCAGCGGCGCATGGCGTGGCCAGGCCGAGATCCTCGGCCGCGCGGCCATCAGGACCTGGAGGTTGGCGGCGTGCAGATGGGTGCAGGCGGATAGGTTGATCCGGCCACGTGGGTGTTTGATCAGCCAGTCGAGCAGGATCTCGGCGTCCTCGACCGTCATCTGTTCACTGACGACCGCGGTCACCTTCTTGAATTCGAGCGCCATCAGAGCAACTCCCTCGGGTTGAGCACCAGCAGCACCGAGCCGTCACCGAGCAGCGCGGAGCCGGCGTAGCCGCCCAGCCCGGCCAGGACCCCGCCGAGTGGCTTGAGGATGATGTCGACCGTTTCCCGACAGTCGTCGACGATGATGCCGAGATGGTCCGCGCCGATGCGGACCACCAGCACGGCGAACTCGTCGTCGTCGTTGGGCACCTGCTCGATGGTGAGCGCCAGCAGGTCGTTGAGCGTGACCAGTGGTACCAGGCGTCCGCGCAGCACCGTGGTGAGGCGGCGCTTGATGGTGCGGATGTCGTTGCGCCCGACCCTGACGGTCTCTGCGACCCTGTCCATCGGCACGCCGAAGCGCTGCCCGGCCGACTCGATGATCATGACGTTGGTCACCGCCATCGAGAGCGGCAGCGAGAGTCGCAGCCGGGTGCCCTGGCCGAGCTGGCTGTGGAGCTCGACGGCGCCGTTGACGCAGGCGATGGCGTTGCGCACGACGTCCATGCCGACGCCCCGCCCGGACAGGTCCGAGACCTGCTCGGCGGTGGAGAAGCCCGCCGCGAACACCAGATTGATCGCCTCCTGGTCGGTCAGTCGTTCCAGCTCGGGCTCGCCGATGAGACCGCGCTCGTATGCCTTGCGCCGAATCCGATCCGGGTCGATGCCGCGGCCGTCGTCGCTGATCTCGATCACCACCCGGTCGGACTCCTGGCGGGCGGAGATGGTCAGCCGTCCTTCAGTCGGCTTGCCGGCGGCGCTGCGCTCGGCGGGGGACTCGAGTCCGTGGTCGAGACTGTTGCGGACGATGTGCACCAGCGGGTCGGCCAGGGCCTCGATGATGTTCTTGTCGGCCTCGGTCGACTCGCCCTCCATCACCAGCCGAACCTCCTTGCCGAGCTTGCGGGCAGTGTCGCGGACCAGGCGGGGGAAGCGTTGCAGCACGAAGGAGACGGGCATCATGCGAATCTGCATGATGGCGTCCTGCATCTCCTCGGCGATGCGGTTGATGATCCCGTACTGTGCCTTGATCTCGCGGGCCAGCTCGCGTGTTCCGAACACCTCTTCGGCGCGGTTGGCGAGATAGGGCAGGGCGTTCTTGGTGACCACCATCTCGCCGATCAGGTTCATCAGTCGGTCGACCTTGGCCTGATCGACCTTGAGGGTGTGGCCGGCCAGCCGGTCCTCGGCACGTCGTCCGAACTTGATCGGCTCCTGCGGTTCTTGCGCCTCCGGGGGAGGGGCGATGTCCTCGGCGGGGGCACCGGGCGGGGAGGTCGCGGTCGGGAGCTGGGTGTCGCCGCGACGCTGCTGCTCGTCGAGCCAATTCAGCAGAGGCTGTGAGGAGTGTGAGGCGTCGGCCGAGTGCAGTGCCTGCTCCAGTGCGTCGCGCTCCACCACCTGGCCGATGCTGGCGAAGGCCGCCTCCAGGGTGGTGGCGACGGCACGCAGTCGACCGCTCAGCCACGGCGGGTTGTCGGTCAGTCCGAGGATCTCGCGCTGTGCCTCCAGCACGACGTTGAAGGACCAGGTGGTCTCGGCATCGGGCGGTGGCTCGGATGAGGACGCGGAGGTCGGCGCTGGCGGTTGCAGCGGGATGATCCGTACCTGTTCGGGGATGTAGCGGAAGTGTTCGTGCAGCGCCTCGGCCGGGGTGTTCAGGATCGCCTCGAAGCGCAGGATGCAGCGATAGGCGTCGAGCTCGGCCAGGGGCGGCCAGTCCTCGCGGCTGCTCACCCGGCGCCAGCAGGGTTCGCCGAGCTGCAGGATCTGGTGGAAGGGGTCCTCGCCCTTGAAGAAGCACTCCTCCTCGGGCTCGTAGGTCAGCCAGCACAGTGGTTCGCCGGCCTCGAGGCGCTGGGTCAGCTCCTGCTGGATCCTGCTCGGGAGCGCCTCGAGCGGCATCGCCGCGGGCGCAGGGGAAGGCGCTGGCGTGGCCGCCGGCTCGGTCTCGGCGGCGGTTGGTGTCGTGGCCTGGGCAGCGGCGAGCAGGCCCCGCAGCGCGTTGGCGAGTTCGAGTGCGTCGTTGGCGTGTCGCGCGGTATTCGGTGGCGCCGCCTCGGCACTGTCGCCGATCTCGTCGATCAGGGCGAGCACGAAGTCCATCGCCTCGAGCAGTCTGTCGGCCACCGGACGGTCGAAGGGGCGCCTGCCATCGCGTACCGCGTCCATCAGGTCCTCGGCGGCATGCAGGACGCGGGTCATCTCCGGCAGGTCGAACAGTCCGCTGTTGCCCTTGAGGGTGTGGACCAGGCGGAAGAGCTCGCCCATCAGGGCGCTGTCGTCGGGGGTGTCCTCGAGCTGGAGCAGGCGTTCACCGATGGTCTGGAGGATGTCTCGTCCCTCGGTGATGAATTGATCGAGCAGTGGGTTCATGACGGCGCTCCCCGGCCGTTCGGTGTCATACCGAGCAGGGTCAATACGTGTGAGGCGAGCCGTTCGGGTCTGACCGGCTTGACGATATAGAGGTTGGCGCCGGACAGGAAGGCGAGCTTCTGGTCGTTGGCGCCGGCCTCGGTCGAGACCATGATCGCCGGGGCCTGCGGCATGTCCTTGCCGCGCAGCTCGCGCAGGAAGCCGTAGCCGTCGAGCTTGGGCATGTTGATATCGACCAGATAGAGGTCGAAGTCGCCCTCGGCCACCCGTTCCAATGCCTCGAGGCCGTTGACCGCCTCGGTCACCTCGAAGCCCAGCTCTTCCAGGATGCTGCGGTGATAGAGCCGCACCGTCGCGGCGTCATCGATGACCAGGATCCGCTTCATCGGGCCTCCCAGGGTTTCTGATAGACGATGGCCTCGGGGAACTTGCGTACCCGGAACAGCGATGAGATCCGACTCATCGATTCGGAGTGACCGAGACAGACGAAGCCGCCCGGATTGAGTGCGTCGTAGAAGGATTCCGCGGTCTGCTTGCGCGACAGATCGTCGAAATAGATCAGCAGGTTGCGACAGAAGATGATGTCGAAGTGACGGTGTCTGCGCATGTCCGCGGCGTCGCTGACGTTCACCCGGGTGAAGTCGACCGCCTCGCGCAGCTCCTGGTCGATCAGGTAGTGATCCCTGTCGCGCCTGAAGTACTTGGCCAGCAGCGACGGTGGCAGGTTCTGTATCGAGCGGTGGGTATAACGACCGCGCCTGGCCTGCGCGAGGATCTCGGTGTCGATGTCGGAGGAGACGATCTCGATGTCCCAGTCGTCCAGCCGCGGCCAGTGTTCGAGCAGATAGATGGCGATGCCATAGGGCTCCTCGCCCGACGAGGAGGGCACCGACCAGATCCGCAGCGCACGTTTTTGCCTCGTGTGCGTGACGATCTCCTCCAGCATCGAGTCGACCAGACAGCGGAACTGGTACTCCTCGCGGAAGAAGTAGGTCTCGTTGACCGTCATCGCGTTGATCAGCGTCTGCAGTTCCTCGCCGGAGGCCTGGAAGCGCACCATGGTGAAGTAGGCGCGAAAGCTCTCCGAGTCGGTGGCATCCATCCGTTCGAGCAGACGCTTGTCGACGAAGTAACGCTTGCTGTCCTCGAACAGCATGCCGGTCTTGCGGTAGAAGAACTCCCGGAACTTGCGGAAATCTTCGTCGCTGATCATGCGCGCCTGTGTCATCCGGGGTCAGCCTTGTGCAATGCGTTTCAGCGCCAGATCGGCGGCGAACTGGATATAGGGTTCGTCGACGAAACGGGCCTTGAGCGCGTGCAGGGTCGGCACCGCGCGCTCGGAGCCGACCTCACCGAGCAGGTCGACCGCGGTGGCGCAGACGTTGACGTGCGGATCCTCGGCGATGACCCGGATGAGCCATTCCTCGACGCGGGGGTGGCGCAGCGATTCGAGCACGTCGACGGCGAAGATGCGCACGTCCGGGTCGTGATCCTTCAGCAGCTGCTCCATGACCGGGGCGACCTCGTCGGGGAGCTGCTTCATCGCCTCGATGGCGGCGTTGCGCAGCATGGCGTCCTCGCTGCGCAGACACTCGGTGAGGCCGGCGACCGCGATCTCGTCGCCGAGTCGGGTCAGTGTCGTCAGGATCACCTGGCTGACGCTCGGCTCGGTCTCGATTCCGAGCCGCTCGACCAGGGCGCGTGACGCGTCCGGGTGATCGGCCAGGTCGCGTGCCGCCCAGCGGCGTGCGAGCGGATCGGCCGCCTCGAGTGCGCTCAGCAGCCCTGGGAGATCGCGCGCCAGGCGGCGCTCGTCATCGCTGGATGGCGCTGCCGGAGCAGGTTTCTTGAGTGCCATGCCATCGTGCTCCTCGGTTGGTCTGGGGGGCGTGTCCGAGGTGGGTGCCGGGGCTCCGACCTCCCGTCGTCACGCGATGTCGCTCGCGGGGGTGGTGTCGTGACGGCGCCGATGATCGTCATCGGCTCAGCGCTCCACCCAGATCTGCAGCTGGTCGGCGATGCGCTCGACCGGCAACACCAGGCTCGCGCCACCGCGCGAGATGAGTTCGGCCGGCATGCCGAATACCACTGCGCTCTCTTCCGATTCGGCGATGGTGCGGGCGCCGCGCTGCTTGAGCTCGGTGAATGCCTGGGCGCCGTCGTGTCCCATGCCGGTCAGCATCACCGCGATGACCCGGGTCGGGTCGCAGTGCTCGAGCATCGAGCGCCCCAGCAGTTCGACCGACGGGTGCCAGAGCTTGGTCGGGTCCTCGGGGCGTGCCAGCGCCGTCAATCTGCCGCCGCGTCGTGCCAGGATCATGTCGGCGCCGCCCTTGCCGATATAGATGTTGCCGGCGGCGACCGCGGTGGGGCGATTGACCTCGGAGACGGCGAGCTGGCAGAGCAGGTTCATGCGTTCGGCGAAGGGGAGGGTGAAGCTTGGCGGCATGTGCTGCGCCACCAGGACCGGCCAGGGAAAGTCGGCGGGGAGTCGGGGGAGGATGTCCTCGAGGGTGCGTGGACCGCCGGTCGAGACCCCGATCACCACGACACCGCTGCCGCTGGCCGGTGTGTCGTCGGGCGCAGCCCTGGTCGGTTCGGTTCGGGGACGTTGCGGGCGTGACGGGGTGTCGCCACGGATACGTGCGGCCAGCCCGCGGGCGGTACGGATGCGTGCGCGTGCCGCCGCGCGCACCTTGGCGACGATCTCGGACTCGATCTCGACCATCGACAGCGAGATGGTGCCGCCGGGCTTGGGGATATAGTCCACGGCGCCGAGGTTGAGTGCCTCGAAGGTGGCGATGGCCCCCTTCTCGGTCAGCGAGGAGACCATCACCACCGGTACCGGTCGCTCGGCCATCAGCAGCGACAGTGCGGTCAGGCCGTCCATCTCCGGCATGTTGATGTCGAGTGTGACGACATCCGGGGCGAAGTCGATGTTCTCGGCGACCGCCTCTTGACCGTTGCGGGCGACGCGGATCTCGAAATCGCCCTCGGCCAGGAAGAGTGCCTTGAGTTGGCGGCGCATCAGCGCCGAGTCGTCGACAATCAACAGCTTGATCACGTGAGCTCCTGGTCGATGGGCCTGTGCCGCGACGTCCTAGGCGGACGTTTCGGCTAGCTCTTCCAGCTCGGCGCGTTGCTCCTTGGCGATCAGCTGGGAGGGTTCTATCAGTTGGATCATACGCTTCTGACCCTCCAGATTGGCCACCCGCGCGATCAATCTGGCCTGCTCGCTGGAGAGCTGTGGCGCTGGCTCGATCGCCGTCCTCGGGATCTTGAGCACCTCGGCCACGGAGTCGACGATGAAGCCGGTACGTACGCCATCGAGCAGGAACACCATGATGCGCTGTCGGTCGTTACGTGCCACCGTCGCCAGACCGAAGCGGCGGCGCTGGTCAATCACCGGCAGTACCGAGCCGCGCAGGTTGATGACTCCTTCGACGAAGTCTGGCGCCTTGGGGACGTGGGTGAGTTCGTCGGGGAGACGGACGATCTCCTGTATGCTTTCGATGGGGACGCCGAACTCCTCCTTGTCGAGCCGGAACACCACCATCTGTTCCTCATCGTCGTCCTGCTCGTCGTCCTCGATGTCGTCACCGCTCCGGTTGTCGTAGTCGATGTCTTCCACGCTGCTCAAGGCCTCCCGGATCGATGAGTGACGAAAGAGTCTGTCTGTCGAGATGATGGAGACCAGACGCTGCCCTTCATCGAGCCGGCAGATCTGTTCGATGTCCGACAGGTCATCATGCTGCGCCAGCAGTTTGGGCATGGCGTCGACCGCCGACCAGGGGACGCGCAGCACCTCGTTGACGCTGTCCATCGCCAGGCCCACGGCGCACTCGCCGAGCTGCACCACCAGGATGCGGCTGTGTTCGTCGGCGGTGCGTGGCGGCAGACCGAACAGACAACGCAGAGAGACCAGGGGCAGCAAGCGGTTGCGCAGTGTCATCAGCCCGATCACGTGAGGCTCGGTGCGCGGGATCTGTACCGCCTGTTCGGGGAACTGGACGATCTCCTGCACGTTCTCGATCGGGATGGCGTATTCCTGTTCGGCGACCTCGAAGCTGACCAGCTGGAGTTCGTCTGCGTCCTCTTCCTCCTCCTCCTCGACATCCCTCGTCTCGGCCAGCGCCGCGGCGCCATGCCGCGCCAGGGTGGTGATCGCGCTGAACTCTTTTTCGATCAGGCGCTTGAAGTCAAGTTCCATCACCATGGGGAAGCCGCCGACATCCTTGATCAGTCCGCAGAGCAGGTCGGTCTTGACCGTTGCCGCCAGCGATCCAACCTCCTCGATACACGAGGGCTCGACCCCGACCACACTGCTGACGCGATCGACAATGAACCCCAGTGGCTGACCGAGATCGATCACCAGAGCGCGGGTGGCGTCGTCATCGTCGCGCTCCTCGAGGCCGAACAGACGGCGCAGGTTGATGATGGGCAAGACCTTGCCGCGCAGATTAGCCAGGCCCTCCAGGGTGGGGGGCGCGAGCGGTACCCGAACCACCTCGGGCACCCGGATGATCTCCTGCACCGGCGCCATGTCGACGGCGAAGACCTCGCTGCCACACACGAAGATGACGAACTGACGCAGGTCGTGCTCCTGCCCCTCTGTGGCCACATCCTCGCCGCTCGGCGCGGCGGGGGGTGACGATTTGACCAGGTCTTGGGTCATGACTGTCTCCCGCGTAACCGCGATGGGCCTCAAGCGCTCTGCAGCTCGTCGGCCAGCGAGGCGATCTCCTCGATGGCTGCCGCCAGCTCCTCCGCCCCCTGTGATTGCTGGCGTGCCGCGGCCGCAGCCTCGGTCGAGGCCTTCTCGGCCTCCTGGGCTGCCGATGCGATCTGATCGACTCCGACCTTGACCTGTGCGATGGCGGCGGAGATCTCGCTGGCCGCGGCCTCGATCTCCGTCGATGAGCGGCTGACCTCGGCGATATCGGTCTCGATGGTCTCCAGTCCCGTGGTGATCGACTTGGCCTTTTCCGCCTCGCTGATCGCCGCCGAGATGATCTCCTCCAGGTCGCGTCCGACGACACCGATCTGGTCCTGCACCGCCTTCACCAGGTCCTTGATGCGATCGGCGTTCTCCGCCGAATCGTGAGCGAGGTTGCGGATGTCGGTGGCGACGACCACGAACCCCTTGCCGAACTCCCCGGCGCGCGCGGCCTCGATCGAGCCGTTGACCGCCAGCATGTTGGTCTGGATGGAGACGGTGGTGATGGCGTCGACGATCTTGTCGATGCGTCGCGAGACCAGTTCCAGGTCCTTGATCTGACGCAGGCTCAGGCGCGATGACTCGACCGAGTCCGCGACGCCGGCGATGAGCGCGTCGATGCTGCTCTTGTTATTGGTCAGCAACTCGCTGATGGCGCCGACCCTCTCGCCGGATGCGCGCGAGCGTTGCAGCGAGTCGTCGACGCCCTTCTCGATCTGAGTGATCGCCGTTGCCGATTCCTCGGTGGCCGAGGCCTGTACCTGGGTGCTCTTACGGATCTGCTCGACGGCGGCCATGATCTGGGTGCCGGAGCGGTTGATCTCCTGTACCGCCGACGAGAGCTGTTCGGCGGCCGAGGCCACCTCCTCGGCGCTCTTGGTGATGTCGGTGGAGTTCTTGAGGTCTTCGGCCAGCTCGGAGAGGTTCTGCGCGGCCTGCTCGCACTCGGCCAGCGCCTGGGTCTGTTCGGCGACGGTCTTGGCCGACTCCTCCGAGGCCGCCGACTGTTCCTCGGCCGCCGCTGCGATCTCCTCGGCGCCCTTCAGTGCCTGACCCGCAGCAGTGTTGGATTGTTGGGCGCTGGCGGCGATCTCCTGGACCGCGCGGGTGATCTCGACTGCGTCGGCGCGAATCTGCTCGAGCTGCGAGTTGACCGCCCGACCGTTCTCGACCTCGCCCTGTACCTTGGTGGCCGAGTCGTTGATGCCGTCGGAGATGACCTTGACCTCGGATTGGATCTGGCCGACCAGATCCTGGATCTGCTTGGCGCTCTTCTCCGATGTCTCGGCGAGCGTGCGGACCTCGTCGGCAACCACGGCGAACCCCTTGCCATGCTTGCCGGCGCGCGCCGCCTCGATGGCGGCGTTGAGTGCGAGCAGGTTGGTCTGGTCGGCGATGCGGGCGACGGCCTTGACGATGTCGCCGATGTTGGCTGCCTGCTGCTCCAGCTCGGCGACCATCCTGACCGACTCGCCCTGGCGTTGGGCGGCCACCCCGACGTTGGTGATCATGCCGGTGACGTCCGCGCTGACCTTGGTGATCAGCGTCTGCGAGGCCTCGACCTTGGTCTGCGACAGACTGGCGTTGTCGAGTTGGCGGTCGAGTGCCGCGCTGACCTGCTTGAAGGCCGCCAATGATTCCTGCGCCGCTCCGGACGCCTCCTCGGCACCGGTGGCGATCTGGTCGGAGGAGCGCTTGAGCTCTTCGGCCGCGGAGGCTGCCTCGTTGATCCCGGACGAGAGCTGGGCGGTCGCCGAGGCGACGCGTTCGGCGGCCTGCTGCTGCTTCGCCAGGGTGCGCGCGCGCCTGCGCTGTGCCTCTGCCTCGCGGGCGGTTGCCGCGTTGGTGCGTGTCTCGCCGGTCGATTGGGGGCGGGGTGTGCTAGGGGTCTTCACGAGTGCCATGACGGTTTCCTGCGCGATGTGACGAGTATGAACAGGTCAACCGGGATGCCGCCTCGTGGATGAGGTGCCGCGCAACGAGGCAATGCCGCCCTTTGGCCTAATGGATCGGGTCTGCTGACTGTGGGTGGTCTGGTGCTGACTGCCTCCGACGCAGTGTGGGCGGTAGCCCCTCAATGGGGTTGGATTCATACTTAGGAGTTTAGGACACTTGTGGCGGATTGGGCGCTTGACGCCCCAGTGGACAAGACCATTGGTGGTTCCGGGGCACACCCCTCGGTCTCGCCCATGCGCTCGCCAATGGCTTGATCGTGCAGGGGATTCGGCCGGCCGCTGAAAGCCCTTCTCTACCCGTCGCGTCCTTTTCGACGTTGCAGTTCAATCCCCTGGCCGCTGGCGTTGCGGTTCGCGCTTCCGCCACCAGCTATCGGGGGTCGATCCAGCGCGGAGGAATGCCCGCATGCAGCCGTCCACCTCGTCCGAGTCCGCCGTTCGTCCGCCGCCCGGGGTCAACCGGGTCGCCCCGGGTCAGCCCTTGCAGTGGCTGCGCGCCGGTTGGCGCGATCTGCGCGCCGCCCCCGGCTACAGCCTGCGCTACGGTGCCGGGATCGTGCTGATCAGCCTGGCGATCACCGTGCCGCTGGCGCTCGGGCGCCTCGCCTTCCTGGTGCCCTTCCTGCTCGCCGCCTTCTATCTGGTCGCGCCGCTGTTGGCCATCGGGCTCTACCAGATGAGCGCGCACCTCGAGGCCGGTGAGTCGCTCGAACGCTGTCAGGCGCTCGAGGCCTTTCGTCGTAACCAGGGGCAGCTGGGCATCGCCACCGGTTTCCTGCTGATGATCCTGCAGCTGTGGATCCTCGCCACCGTGTTCCTGTTCATCATGCTGTTCACCGATCCGTTGCCGAGCTGGGAGCGCTTCGTCGCCGTGGTCTTCCTCTCCGGGGATCATCTCGGGCTGGTGGCGGTGCTGGTCGCGGTGGGGGCGGTGTTCGCGGCCGCGGCCTTCTGTATCGCTGCGGTGACGGTGCCGATGCTGATCGACCGTCCGGTCGATGCCTTCACCGCGGCGCGCACCAGCTTCGCCGCGGTGCGGGTCAACTGGGCGCCGATGCTGCTGTGGGCGGGGTTGATCGTGGTGATCGTCGGGCTCGGGCTGGCGAGTCTGCTGCTCGGGCTGTTCGTCGCCGTACCGCTGCTCGGGCACGCCACCTGGCACGCCTATCGTGACCTGGTGCCGCGCGACTGAGCCGGGTGCTCAGTCGGGGTCGAAGCGGTAGTCGAGCAGCTCGATGTCGCGGGCGAAGTGGCGCGCCACCAGCTCGGCGGTGTCGTCGTCGTAGTAGCTGCGGTAGTCGCGCTTGCGATCGGTCGCCTTGCGCGCGTGAGGGAGAGCCGGCTGGGTGATGCCGATGCGCGCGCAGACGGTGGCGAAGTCGTCGTGGAGCTGTTCGTAGCGACCGATGAAGTCGACGATGACCTCGCCGTGGAGGTCGACCAGATAGTCGCTCTGGCGGGTGATCGAGGTGTCGACGTGGTACTGGTAGGGGCGCTCGGGGTCGAGCTTCCAGCGCAGGAAGTCGGCGAACTCCTGGTGGCCGCCGAGATAGTGCGGGCGCTCGCGACGGATGTGATGGAAGGAGCTGACCTGCAGGTCCCAGGGGTTGCGCACGAAGGCGAACTTGAACAGCGAGTCGTAGAAGGGCCGCGGCAGCAGCTCCTGGGCGAGCACCGCCTTGGCATGACGCGGCAGCTTGGTGCCGATGCGATGACCGCTGAGATGGCTCATGCGGCTGCACAGGAACATCGGGTAGTACCAGGGGTCGCGCCAGCGCAGCCCCTGGAGTGCGGCGCGCACGCTGGTGCCGCCGGTCTTGGCGATGTGGACGAAGAGGAAACGATAGCGAGGCGAGAGCAGCATGAGGGTCTCTGGGGCTGTGGAGCGGTTCCGGCGCGGGCGGCGCGCGGCGCCGGTGTTCTATCCCCGGCTTCAGCGCCGGCGCTTGGCGCGTGGATGCGCCTGGTCGTAGACCTGCGCGAGGTGCTGGAAGTCGAGGTGGGTGTAGATCTGGGTGGTGCCGATGTCGGCGTGGCCGAGCAGCTCCTGGACGGCGCGCAGATCGGCCGAGGACTCCAGCAGGTGGGTGGCGAAGCTGTGGCGCAGCATGTGCGGATGCAGCCCCTGGGCCAGCCCCTGGACCTGGGCCCACTGCGTCAGCCGTGCCTGGACGGTGCGCGGGTGGATGCGGGTGCCGCGCAGGCTGACGAACAGCGCCGGCTCCTCGGGCGCGGCGACAAAGGGACGCAGCAGTCGCCACTGGCGCAGCGCCTCGCGCGCCTTGCGCCCGACCGGTACGCGCCGGGTCTTGGCGCCCTTGCCGACGACCTCGAGCTCATCGACATCGAGCGGCACCTCGGCGAGATCCAGCGCGACCAGCTCGGCGAGGCGCAGCCCGGCGGAGTAGAAGAGCTCGATCATCGCCCCGTCGCGGATCTCCAGCACCTCCTCGCGGGGACGGTCGAGTACCGCGCAGAGCTGATCGGCCTCGAGCGTCCTGGGCAGCTTGCGCGGGGTCTTGGGGGCGCGGATGTCGAGCGCGGGGCTGGCGGTGACCAGCTCCTCGCGCAGCAACCAGCGATAGAAGGCGCGCAGGCTGGAGAGTTCGCGCTGCAGGGTGCGCCCGCCGATGCCCTCGCGATGACGCGCGCCGATATAGCGCTGCACCGTCTCGCCGTCGATGGTCTCGATCGTCACCTCGGCGTGGGCCTGCAGCCAGGCGAGGAGACGCTCGAGGTCGCGGCGATAGTTGGCGACGGTCAGCGGCGCCAGCCGACGCTCGTGGGCGAGGTGGTCGAGAAAGCGCGCGAGCAGTTGGGCTGAGGTCTCGCCGGCCATGCGCGACTCAGTCCCGTCCGCAGCGTTCGATGGTGACCGCGCTCAGCTTGTGGGCGATGATCTCGCCGAGCCGGTCGAGCAGGTCGGTGCCGAGCTCGGGGCGGAAGCGCTCGGGGTCGCTGCTGCCGATGGCGAGTACGCCGGAGCGTTCCGCGGTGCGGATGGGGACCAGGGCGGCGGTACGCACGCTCGCCGCGGCCTCGCCGAACAGTACCTCGGCCTTGTCGGCGTCGAGTGGCCCACAGAGCGCGTGTTTGCGTGCAAGGAAGTCCTTGAAGGCGGCGGTGAGCGGGTCTGGTGCGGCGGTCTCGGGGTCGAGCGGGAACAGCTTGAGGGTGACGGCGTCGGCGCGGAATTCCTGCAGTAGGGTCTCGCGCGTCTCCTCGCACAGCCGGTCGGGATCGTTGATCGCGATCAGCCGCAGCACCAGCGCGTGCAATCGGGTCGACAGCGACTCGTACTCGCGGGCGCGGGCGATGAGCTGGCCGAGACGTTGGCGCTCGGTATCGAGCTCCTGGCGCAGCGCCCGCACCTGGCGCTCGATCAGCGAGACGGCGTCGCCGGTGGGATGCGGGATCCGCAGCGTGATGAGGATCTCCGGGTGGTGCTCGAAGAAGTCGGGATGGCGCTGCAGATAGGCGGCGACCGTAGCCTCCAGCGCCTCGTCCCTGGTCTCGGGCTGCTCTGCCTGTGTGATCACGATTGACCCCTCATAGAACGATCTCCCCGTGGAACACTGATTCGGCAGGCCCGGTCATCCAGACGACGTCATCCGGGCTGCGCCAGTCGATTATAAGCCCTCCGCCCGGCAGGTCGACGCGTACGCGCTCATCGAGCAGACCGCGTAGCCGCCCACTGACCACCGCGGCGCAGGCGCCGGTGCCGCAGGCCAGGGTCTCGCCGGCACCGCGCTCGTGCACCCGCAGACGGATTGCGTCGCCGGCGAGCCGTTGCATGAAGCCGACATTGACCCGCTGCGGGAAGCGCGGGTGATGCTCGATCGCCGGCCCGAGGCGCGCCACCGGCGCGGTCTCGACGTCCTCGACCAGCAGCACCGCGTGCGGGTTGCCCATGGAGACGGCGCCGATCTGGTGGTGCTCGCCGGCGACCTCGAGGTCGTAGAGCGGCGCCTCGTGCTCGGCCTGGAAGGGGATCTCGACCGGCGCCAGCCGCGGCCGACCCATGTTGACCCGGACCTGGCCGTCGGCCTCGAGATGGAGCCGGATCGCCCCGGCGGCGGTGCCGACCGGGATCTCGTCGTGCTCGGTCAGCCCCTGCTCGCGCACGAAGCGGGCGAAGCAGCGCGCACCGTTGCCGCACTGCTCGACCTCGGAGCCGTCGGCGTTGAAGATCCGGTAGTGGAACTCGGTGCCCGGCAGCCGTGGCGGCTCGACCAGCAGGATCTGGTCGCAGCCGACGCCGAAGCGCCGATCGGCGAGCCGGCGCAACCGCTCGGGGTCGAGCGCGATGCGTTGGCGCACCGCGTCGAACACCACGAAGTCGTTGCCGAGCCCGTGCATCTTGGTGAAGCGGACCTTCATCGATTCGATCTCCTGCATGTCGCCGTCGGGCTCATCCCGGCACGCGTCCCCAGATCGCCAGATGCCGGTCGCTGACCACGCCGACCTCCAGCCCCTCGAGCCCGGCCTCGGCGAGCTGCTCGACCACCTCGCGCGGCTCGTAGGCGGCGAACAGCGAGTTGCGGAAGTCGCTGCGCAGCACCTCGGGTGCATTGGCGACATAGGTCTCGACCAGCGCCTCGGCCCAGCCCGCCGAGGGCGGGCGCAGCAGGTCCATCACCAGCACCAGGGCGTCGGGGTTGGCGTGCGCGCGCACCGTCCGCCACAGCACCTGGGGATCGTGGAGATGATGGAGCAGGCTGTTGGAGAGGATCAGGTCGTAACGGTGGTCTGCGAGCCGGCTCGAGGGCAGACGGTCGTGCACCAGCTGCCAGCGGCCGTCGAGATCGGCGGCGTCCTCGAGGGTGGCGCGGGCCCGTTCGAGCATGGTCGCGGCTCCGTCGAGCGCGTCGCAGTGCAGCCGCGGATAGGTACGCAGCAGGCGCAACACGATGTCGGCCGGGCCGCAGCCGAGGTCGAGCGCCGCCGAGCCCGGTAATCCGCCCCGCGCCTGACGGGCGAGGAGACGCATGAACAGGCTGTTGGAGTCGGAGAAGTCGGCCTCGGCATAGGCTTGCGCCTGCTCCTCGGTGTCCATCAACTCGGGCTCGGGGCGACGCTTCACGGCAGTCTCCGTTCCCCCGCGAACAGCGACTCGATCGACTCGCGCTCGCGCACCAGGTGGGCCTGATCGCCGTCGACCATGACCTCGGCGGCGCGGGGCCGGCTGTTGTAGTTCGAGCTCATGGTGAAGCCGTAGGCGCCGCTGCCGCGCACCGCCAGCAGATCATCGGGGCGGATGGCGAGCTGGCGCGACTTGCCGAGGAAGTCGCCGGTCTCGCACACCGGGCCGACGAGGTCGTAGCGCTGGGTCTCGAGCGTGGGGTCGAGGTGGACCGGGACGATCTCCTGCTCGGCCTGATAGAGCGCCGGGCGCAGCAGGTCGTTCATGGCGCCGTCGACGATGGCGAAGTGACGCGCCTCGGTCGGCTTGAGGTACTCGACGCGGGTGAGCAGCACGCCGGCGTTGCCGGCGATGGCGCGCCCAGGCTCGATGAGGATCTCGTAGGGCTTGCCGGCGAGGCGGTGACGGATGGCGGCGGCATAGGCGGCCGGATCGGGCGGCAGCTCGTCGCGATAGCGGATGCCGAGCCCGCCGCCGAGATCGAGGTGTTCGATGGCGATACCGGCCTCGGCGAGACGGTCGGCGAGGGCGAGCACCCGGTCGAGGGCGTCGATGAAGGGGGCGAGGTCGGTGAGCTGCGAGCCGATGTGGCAGTCGATGCCGGTGACCCGCAGGTTGGGCCGCGCGGCGGCGTCGCGATAGACCGCCTCGGCGGTGCGGATGTCGATGCCGAACTTGTTCTCGCGCAGTCCGGTGGAGATGTAGGGATGGGTGCGGGCGTCGACGTCGGGGTTGACCCGCAGCGACACCGGGGCGATCACGCCGAGTTCGCCGGCGACCTGATCGAGCCGGTCGAGTTCGGCCTCGGACTCGAGGTTGAAGCAGCGGATGCCGACCTCGAGGGCGCGACGCATCTCGTCGGCGCGCTTGCCGACCCCGGAGAAGACCACCCGTGACGGATCGCCGCCGGCGGCGAGCACGCGTTCGAGTTCGCCCACCGAGACGATGTCGAAGCCCGAGCCGAGCCGCGCCAGGGTGTCGAGCACGGCGAGGTTGGAGTTGGCCTTGACGGCGAAGCAGACCAGGTGCGGATGCTCGCCGAAGGCGCGGTCGAAGGCGTGCCAGTGACGCTCCAGGGTCGCCCTGGAGTAGATGTAGCACGGGGTGCCGAAGCGTTCGGCGATCTCGGTGAGGGGGACGGACTCGGCGTGGAGCAGGTCGTCTCGATAGTTGAAGTGATCCATGCGGCGTCGATGTGGTGCTCGGCTAGGGCTGATCGGCGGCGGGGACGGCGGCGTCGGTGACGTCGGGCAGGTCTCCGTCGGTGGCGGCTGGCGTTGCCGGCTCCGGCTCGGGCAAATAGAGCGGGCCCTTCTGGCCGCATGCACCGAGCATGCTGACGGTCCCGAGCACCAGGATGATGGCGATGAACAGATAACGGGCCCAGCAGAGCATTGGAGCGTCTCACGCGAAAAGGGGTTGAGTCGGGCCTCTAGTATACATTCCAGCGCCCGCGACGCGGGTCAGCGCGCGCGCCGCCGTGCCGCCAGGGTCAGCCCCTGGCTGGCCTGCTTGGCGAAGTGCTGGAAGTCCTCGAACAATGGCTCGGTGAGGGCGCGCGCGCTGCTGGCGCGATCGGCGTAGAGCAGCCCGATGCCCTGTCCGGCGATCTCGATCGGGGCGATCATGAAGGGGGTGCGGCCGAGCGCCTGGATCACCGTGGCCGGTACGTCGGCGAGCGCCTCGCCACGGATGCAGCGTGCCTGCTGGCGCTCGATGACCGTGAACAGCAGATGGTTCTGACCCGGCAGGCGGGTGAACTGGAAGCGGGCGAGCAATCGCTCGGATTCGCTGCCGAGCGTGTATCTGGCCTTGAGGGTACGCTTGTCCGGGGTGATCAGGGCGAACACCACCCGATCCATGCCGACGCCGCGGTGGATGCCCTCGAGCGCCAGGGTCATCACCTGATTGAGGCTGGCCGTGCCGCTCTCGATCAGCGTCGAGAGCTCGCGCAGCACGCGCAGCTGGAGCTGGGCGTCGGGTTCGGGGGCGGTGCTCTCGGCGTCTGTCGTCGTCGCCGCCGCCGCTGCTGTCTCGGTGGCTGTCTCGGGCGTCGGCTGGTCTGACGTCTCCTGCTGTTGCGGGATGTGCGGGGCAGCGATCTGGGCACCGATGACGGCGGCCACCTCGGCCGCCTCGCTGGCATTGTGCTGCAGCATCTTGTGGGTCTCGCCGATCGCCAGGTCGATCATCTTGGCTGCGCGCTTGACCAGTTTCTCCATCGGCTCGGTATGCCAGCCGCCGTCCTCGGCGCAGAGCGCGATCTGCTGACCGAGCACCACGGTCTGGACCCGCTCGTCGAGCACGCTGGGGGTGACGATCGCCTCGCGCACCAGCTCGTTGAGGTTCCATACCTTTGCCAGCTGGCCGCTGAGCTGGTTGAGACGAAAGCCGAGGATGCGCTCCTGGGCGCGCTCGGGGAGGGTGGTGGGCTGCTGGCGGTAGAGCTGGTCGAGCGCCTCGGCCTGCTCGCCGCCGAAGCACCAGAAGGCCAGCTCGCCGATGCGGTGGAGCAGGGCGGCGATGAAGACCTCCTCGGGGGCCTTGTCCTCGCGCGCGGTGGCGATCGAACGGGCCTGGATCGCCGCGTGGAGGGCGCGCGCCAGTTCGCGCGCGACACGCTCGCGGGTCGCCCCCTCGATGGTGTCGTCGACCAGGGTCGCGGCCAGGCACATGTTGCTCACGGCATTGAAGCCGAGCACCACCACGGCGCGGTTGACCGTGGTCAGGCTGTGGCCCGTGCTGGCGCCGGCCGGGTTGTAATGGACGGAGTTGGCGAGCTTGAGGATGCGGGTGGTGAGCGAGGGATCCTGCATGATCACCTGGGCCAGGGCGGCGGCGGGCGCCAGTTCGTCCTCGGAGACACGCAACACCTGATGCACGGTGTTGTTGAAGATCGGCATCTCGTGATGCTGGATCAACTCGACCCATTCGGCCAGACGGCGTTTCTGCGGGGTGCGTTGCGTGTTCAAGGCAGGCTCCTGGCGGGATGGCTGCTGCGTGCTGGCCCAGGTGCGTCCGGTTGATGCGGTGCTGAAAGAGGAGGGCAGTTTACCGGTTTTCCGGTGGACGGCGTATCTGCGGCACGCCCCGTGTCCGTGCGCCCGTCCGATTCGGCCTCGTATCAAGCGGCGCTGCACTAGCCTTGTCCGGATCATCATGAGGGCGAACCGGGGACGACAAAATGCTCTTGCGACCGCTGCTGCTGGCCGTCTTGCTCGTGCCGGCCTCCGCTCTCGCCACGACCGACGCATGGCCCGTCGGCTGCACGCCCGGTGCGCCGATCGGTGAGCGTGGTGGCGAGGCGCCCCCGGCGCTGACCCTGGCCGGGGTCTATCGGCGGGGCCTGCCCGTCGCCGATTATTGGGTCAGCGAGAAGCTCGACGGGGTGCGCGCCTACTGGGACGGGCGGCGTCTGGTCAGTCGCGGCGGTCGGGCGATCGTCGCGCCGGCGCAGTTCACCGCCGGCTGGCCGCGACTCGCGCTCGATGGTGAGCTGTGGATGGGGCGGGGGACCTTCGACCGGCTGTCCGGGATCGTGCGTCGTCAACGGCCCGACCCGGACGCGTGGCGCGCGGTGCGTTACATGGTGTTCGACCTGCCCGGGTGCGGGCTTGATTTCGATGGCCGCTTGGCTGCCCTGCGCCAGCTCTTCGCCGTGCCGCAGCCGGCGTCGCTGCAGCTGATCGAGCAGTGGCGCGGCCGCGATCATGCGCACTTGATGATGCGGTTGCGTCGGGTGGTTGCCGCCGGGGGCGAGGGGCTGATGCTGCACCGCGCCGCTGCGCCCTATCGGGCGGGGCGCGGCGATGATCTGCTCAAGCTCAAGCCCTATCTCGACGCCGAGGCGCGGGTGATCGCCCACCTGCCCGGCAAGGGGCGGCTGCGCGGGATGGTCGGGGCGCTGCTGGTGGAGGATGCCGAGGGGCGGCGCTTTCGTCTCGGTAGCGGTCTGAGCGATGCCGAACGGCAGGCGCCGCCGCCGGTCGGCAGCTGGGTGACCTTCAGGTATCAGGGCTACACCGGTAACGGCATTCCGCGCTTTGCGCGTTATCTGCGGGTGCGGACGGCGGAGGAGTGAGGGGGGCTGGGGCGCGTCCCTGCGCCATCGCAGGCTAGCGCAGTGTGCGCAGGATCGCCGCCTCGATCTGGCGGGCATGGGGGTGTTCGCGATCGGCGCCGTGCGGGTGCACGGTCTCGAGTTCGCTCCAGGTCTGCAGACGCGGCTGGCGCTCGGGTGCCTGCTCGAGCGGCTGGCGCCGTGGGTCGAGGAAGGTGTCGCGAGGGTCTGGGATACGCATGGCTGAGTCCTCGTTCGCGTCGGTTGGTAGCTTGTTGTTAAGGGTGGGGGTGGTGGACACCAGACCAAGGGCCCACCCCCCCCCCGGGGGTCACAGTGCCCGACAGTCCTCCAGCATCACCGCTGTCCGGGTGCGCCCGGAGCGCGAGCCCTCGGCCTCCATCGCCTTGATGACCTCGATGCCGTCGACGACCTGGCCGAAGACCACGTGCTTGCCGTCGAGCCAGGGGGTGGGAGCGACGGTGATGAAGAACTGCGAGCCGTTGGTGTCGGGGCCGGCATTGGCCATCGACAGCATGCCGGGGCGGTCGTGACGCCGTTCGAAGTTCTCGTCGGGGAAGCGCTCGCCATAGATCGAGCGGCCACCGGTGCCGTTGCCGTTGGTGAAGTCGCCGCCCTGGATCATGAAGCCGGGGATGATGCGGTGGAAGGGGCTGCCGGCGTAGGCGAGGTCGTCCCCGCGCTCACCGGTGCAGAGCGCGCGAAAGTTCTCCGCGGTCTTCGGGGTGGTGTCGGCGAACAGCTCCAGGGTGACGGTGCCGGCCGGCTCGCCGCCGATGGAGACGTCCATCGCGACACGGGGATTGGCCGCCAGCGCGGAGGTGGCGATGGTGGCGAGCGCCACCGCGGCGAATGAGGTCAGGGATCTGGACATGCGGGCTCCTGGATGATCGCGGTTGCACGGGTCCGGCAAGTCGAGCGGCCGCTCCGTCACCTCTAAAGCTTAAGGTCGGCGTGGAGCGGGCGGCGCGATGCAGGTCACGCCGCGACCCGTCTGGGCTCGCCCCATTGTGGTGCCACTCGACGGTTAGGTGCAATCGGCGGAGTCAGCTATCAGCCGTCTTCAGTCTCCAGCCGCCAGCCGCCAGCCGCCAGCCATCAGCCATTAGCCGCCAGTCGCCAGTCGCCAGCCAGCGACCAGCAAAGGCGGTGCGCGACGCCTTTGCTTCCGCGACGGTGGTCGAGGACGACCGCCCACTGGAGGCTGATGGCTGGCGGCTGGAGACTAAAGGCGACTGATGATGACTCGTGCCGGATCCGGGGTCTGTGCGATGATCGTGGCAGTCCCATTCGTCATCAGCTGGAGCAGGTATGTCGACGCTCGAACTCACTCCCTATCCCGACAACAGCGCCGAGGCGCTGCTGCGGGTGATCACCCTCTTCATCGTCAGCGACGGCGAGGTCGCCGATGGTGAGCTGGAGATCCTCGACGATCTCGGGGTGTTCGAGACCCTGGGCGTCGACCACAACCGTTTCGCCGAGGTCTTCGATGCCTATTGCGACGACCTGATCGCCCATGCCGGCACCGCGCGCTATGTCGGGTTGAACGACCCGGAGTGGATCGACGCGGTGCTCGCCCCGGTCACCGAGGTCTCGCGACGGCGTCTGCTCGCGCGAGTCCTGCTGCTGGTGGCGCGCGCCGACGGCCATTTCGCCGACAGCGAGCTGGCGATCTATCGGCGCATCCTCGAGCGCTGGGAGATCGATCTCGACTCGCTTGCCGAGGCCGACTGAACCGTCTCACCAGGCCTCGATGATCAGCAGTGCGGCGATCGCCCAGAGCGCGCCGCGCAGCCAGTTGCGGTAGCTCGTCCCACCATGACGGCGCCGCACCCGGATGCCGATCCACAGCGCCAGCAGCACCGCCGGGAGCAGCACCAGCGCCAGACCGAGCACCGCGGGGTCGAGCGCATCGCGACTGGCGAAGCCGAGTACCTGGCCGCTCTTGCTGGTGATGAAGCTGAGGTTGAAGGTTGCGACCATCAGCACCGGGTTCATCCGGGTGTAGAGGGCGAAGGCCACCACCACCGGGGCGAAGATGTTGATCAGCCCTGCCAGCAGACCCATGCTCAGTCCGAGCAGTGCCAGCGCCCAGTGCGGCACCTGGCGCTCCGGGCCGCTGCCCTGACGGCGCTCGAGCAGCAGGAAGGCGACCAGCACCAGCGCCAGCAGGATCTGGAAGGGCTGCGGGTCGATGCTGAGCAGCAACTGGGTGCCGATCAGACTGCCGATCATGGTGCTCACCGGGAGCGGCCAGAAACGGCGCAGCGCCTCGCGCCAGTGTCGCTCGTGGGCGATGCTCACCAGGTTGATGAGGATGGTCGGGATCAGGGTCAGCAGGATCGCCATGCGCAGGTCCATCACCAGCGCCAGCAGCGGGGTGGCGAGCAACGGGAAGCCGAAGCCGAGGGCGCCGTGGGCGAAGGCGGCGACGGTGAGGATGACGAGGGTGGCGAGATCGGTCAGGGAGAGGATGGCCGGATCCTCCTGCAAGGCGGATTCAAGCCCTCCAGCATAGCCGAGATCGCCTGCGTGGGCGTGCTCGAGATGCGGCCGAGGCCGCCGGAGGTGGGGCATGGGGGGGATGGCGAGATACGGGCGCTGGCTGCTCGGCCTGCTCTTGCTGCTCGGGCTCGGCGCGACGCCGGCGCGCGAGATCGATCTGGTGGTGATCCATGCCACCGGCGGTCCGGGCTGCAAGGCGGGGCGGCTGTGGCACTCCGGGGGCGGTACGCTCGAGTCCAACCGGCGTCATTTCGCCCGCAACCCGGGCATCAGCTATCACTATCTGATCGGTCGCGACGGCACCACGGTGACGGGGACGCCGGTGGCCGAGGTCGCCCATCACGCCCGCGGTCACAATGCCCGCTCGGTCGGCATCGAGCTGGTCAACGACGGCGATGGTCGCGACCCCTTTCCCGAGGTCCAGATCCAGGCGCTGATCGCGCTGCTGCGCCCGCTGCTCGTCGCCCATGACCTGACCCCGGCGCAGATACGTGGTCATGGCGAACTCGATACCCGCAGCTTCGTCTGCGGCGGGCGGCGCTACAAGTCGAAGGTCGATCCCGGCGGCGCCTATCCGGGGTTCGCGGGCAATTTCCCCTGGTCCCGGGTGCGCGAGGCGCTGATGCGCTGAGTCGGCCTCAGAGTCCGTGAGCGTTGCCGGCGAGGCGCTGTAGCTCGTCGTCCGAGGGGGTCCAGCAGGCGATCCGGTCGCGTCCGGCCTGCTTGGCGGCGTAGAGCTTGCGATCGGCGCATTCGAGCAGGGTCGAGACCCTGGTCCTGAATCCACCGACGAGTTCGGCGACGCCGATGCTGATGGTCAGCGAGAGCGCTCCCTGATCGGTCTCGATCGGGGTGTCGGCGATGCACTGGCGCAACCGCTCGGCGGTCTCGCTGGCGGTGCTGAGGTCGGTCTCGGGGAGCAGCGCGGCGAATTCCTCGCCGCCGTAGCGACAGAGGATGTCGCTGTGGCGCAGGTTGAGCTTGAGTTCGCTGGCGATGGTCTGCAGCACCTGATCGCCGATGAGGTGGCCGTGACGGTCGTTGATCGACTTGAAGTGATCGATGTCGATCATCAGCGCGCTGGTCGGCGTGCGCTTGCGCGCCGCCTGGGCCAGGCTCTGCTCGGCCAGCGACCAGAACTGACGGCGGTTGAACAAGCCGGTCAGAGGGTCGGAGATGGCCAGTTGCTCGAGGGTGCGCTCGAGCTGTTTCTGCTCGGTGATGTCGCGTGAATAGAGCGCCAGCTGCGAGACCTGACGGTGCGCGTTGCAGACCGGGTAGAGGGTGTGGTCGAACCAGCGGTCGCGATATTGCTCCTGGAAGCGGATCGGCTCGGCGCTGGCGATCACCTTCCTGAGCTGACGGTGCAGGTTGGCGGCGACCTCGGTCGGGAGCCGCGCGAACAGGCTGCTGCCGATCAGCTGTTGGCGGTCGCAGCGCAGCTGGCGCGCGGTCATGTCGTTGCAGGCGATCAGCTTGCCGGTGGCGTCCATCAGCAGCATCGAGTCCTCGGGGGTATCGAGCAGCGCGCGCAGTGTCGCCTGATGGTCGCGCAGTGCTTGTTCGGCGCGCTTGTAGGCCGAGATGTCGGTGATGAAGCCCTCGAGGGTGAACAGTTCGCCGTGATCGGACCACAGTCCCCAGCCGCGCTCCCAGGCCCAGCGGATCTCGCCGTCGATGTGGTTGATGCGGTACTCGACCTCGAAGGTGCGTTGCTCGCCGAGCGCCAGCTGGACCTGATCCCACACCCGGCTGCGATCCTCGGGGTGGATCAGGTCTGAGTAGATGACCCGCGAGCGCATCAGCGCCTCGGGGGGGTGGCCGGTGAGCGCCAGGCAGCCGGCGCTGACGTAGTCCATGGTCCAGTTGCTGTCGTTCTGGCAGCGGTAGGCCATGCCGGGGAAGTTATCGAGCAGGGCGGCGGTGTCGGGGCCGCGCGTCCTGTGCTGCGCTCGTTCGAGTTCGTTGATACGGCGCTTCAGCGCGGCGTTCTCGATACGCAGTTGCTCGCTGTCGGGGCCGGGGGGATGCATTGACCACTGCCTCCGCGAGATGCCGCAGTCGGGGTGCGGCTTGACCGATATGGATAGAGATGCTGCGCGATGGCCCGGGACGAGGCCCGCTCGACCGATGGCGAGATTCGGCGCCAGTGGGTCGTGCACGGGAGCGCTCTCTAACAAGCATGGCCCAGTGCGGGTGGCACGCCAAGTGGGACGGGGGGCGGCGGGGGG